>JASJCJ010000109.1 GCA_030066045.1 Calothrix sp. MO_167.B12 | reverse complement strand
AAACATCCCAACTGATTGAAATAAGTACGAGAAAAGCCCGGTGCTAGCACCGGGCTTTTATTCGAGAAATAGTGGGGCGATATTCCCCAAAGAGTTAATTATAGAAAGTTCGTCATAGAATGGTTGCTCTGATATTAGCTACTAAGCTCAGAAGACTAATTCCGGACAAATTGACAAATTACTATCAGCAAGCAAAATTCTCATCTACACAAATATGAAAATGCTTTGTGACTAACTCCTCAAGGGCGCACGCAATGCGCCCCTACTCCGCCCTTGTTAACTATTTTCAAGTTCGCCCCTCACGAGAAAATCTCACAATCTGCCCATGAAAATAATTCCCTGACTCTGGGCGGGGAAACCCCGCCCCTACTCCTTCCCTCCTTCCCTCCTTCCCTCCTTCCCTCCTTCCCTCCTTCACTCCTTCCCTCCTTCCGCCGGCCTTTGTTACTCATTTTCACTTTGATATGTCAATAGTGCTTGACAAAACGTAACGCAATTGTTAAATTTATTTACATAAGTTAACAAACCAAGGATAAGAAATCATGCACACCACCACAGACGAAAGAGGCATTCTCAACAACTTTGCGAGGGAACCCAAGTTGTACTATGCCGAATACCCTTCACTGGAACAACAACGTCAATACAAGTGGTTGGGTGCTGCTGCCGTAGTTGTAGTGGCTGCTGTGGTTTTGGTTGCTTTCACAGTTAGCTAACAGAATTTAAATTTTGGTATCAATCGTAGATTTCATCGTCATTTGGGCTTCTCCCATCTACCCTGGTTGTCAAACCGGGGTTTTTTGTGGCGAAATGGGGATGGAAAAAGTTGTAATCGCGATCGCTCATAAATAAGAAATTGTAAAATGAGCGAATTTCCTTGTTCATAGGGTAGAGTATTAAGTTAAAATAAGCGATCGCAATCGCAAAGTTAGTTAGTTATGCCCGGACATTTCCCGGAGGTCATATTGTCCAAGTTTATTTTAAAAATTCTGTGGTTAGACGAAAACGTCGCCCTTGCTGTCGATCAAGTTGTAGGCAAAGGTACCAGTCCTTTGACTAAATACTTTTTTTGGCCCAGGAATGATGCTTGGGAAGAACTGAAAAAGGAACTAGAGTCAAAACACTGGATTACTGAGGTTGAACGAGTAGAATTGCTCAATAAAGCAACAGAAGTCATCAATTACTGGCAAGAGGAAGGTAGAAACCGTCCTATGGCAGAAGCTCAATTGAAATTTCCTGAAGTTGCTTTTACAGGTAGTGCCTAGGGCTGCGGGTCAGTCAAAAATCAAAAGTCAAAAGTACTGTTTTCCTTACTTTGACTTTTTGTAAATGGTCTGCTTATTTCCGCCTAACTGTACTAGCTTTAAAATTCATAATTTGACTTTCTGAATGGCATATAACTATGTGCCATTCAGATGCTGTTTTATAGACTCTACAAACCGGATTTATTTAATTAGAAAAACATACATAACTGCCCATGCGGTATTCTCTTCGGAGATAGCACGGGCAGTTTTTAAGTGGAATTAAAATTATTCTGAAGACAAAATAATTTTGGGAATGGGTAAGGTGGTATCTGCTTGTAAATTCAAGCAGGGCACTTTTTCTGGTGATATTTGTTGGATAATAGACAACAAAGCTAGACTTTTATCTAACAATTTATCCACATCAATACCACCATATATTGATGGGTAACGTCGCAAACGATTACTTCCTTCCCCCAATAAAATTGCAGCACCCCGCACATTTTCATTTTCTAAATGGTAGAGTGCCACAGCAATTTGTAAAATGCCTTGATAAAAAGTTTTTTCTGGCTCTAATGCTTCAATCCATAGAGCTTCTAAAGTATCGTGACAGGCGTAGAACTGTCCTGAGTTGAACTGTTCTACACCTTCCCAGAATTCTTGAGGCAGGTTTTCCATTAACCCATGTTGTCTCGTACTTCTTTGATTGTTTCTAGGGGGATTTCTTGTAAATCGCCAGCAAACTCATTATCTGGGGTAAGAAATAGCATACAGTGGCATTCTTTACGCTCCCGCATGGGTACACAAGGACAATTCCAGAAAGCGGCTGCAACTTCAGCCTCTTTGTCTTCATAATGACGACAGGGACATAAAGGCGCGCCTAATTCATCTTTATGCTTGGCAAGTCCTTCAATCACCACCGCCGTTACTGAAGGTTCAGCACAGAAGTAAGTTCCAGTGCGCTTGGCGTATTGTTCGGAAAAATGCCGCATGGCATCTAAGCTTTTATCGCTGGATTTGCTATTAACTTCTGATTCAATCATCTAAAAAGCTCCGGGAGTTTGGAAACCGTGTGTCTAGGGACCACGGAGGAAATACGACATGGCTAATTTATTAGCCGTTCCCCTTTCGGGGATAGGTAAGTAGAGGAGTAGTACTTACCTATTTCCCTGTATGCCGGGAATCACCTTGCTACTCCAGTAAAATGAGCCTGGACAATGTTTAGAGCCGGTGAGGGAGCGCAGTCTTGTTGGTTTCCAGCAAAGAGCGACTCCCGCTCGCGGAGCGTATCCGTTCGGCTTTGCCGTGCCCGAAGGGCTTAGGATTCACCCCGAAGGGGTAACTATCCGAGTGGCACTGGTTTAACCCATAAGCCTGTTTAACCACCCGGTTCTAGAGCAAGGAACTGGCGGAAGCATCCCTTGGTATGAACTTTAACTCTGACTCTAAACGTAGTACCCACAAGGTACTAAGTCTGGTCAACTGGGCCTTCCAACCGGAAGCCCCCGAATTCAATTCGGGGGTTGTTGACCTAGGCTTTGATCAAGTGTTGATAATTTAAATATTTCTTTGCATTGTACCCTAGTCTCGGCAAGCTATAAATAACAAACATATCTCTGGTTGAGTTTGTTAAATCTATGTGGTATTAACCAGACATTAATATCTATTAGAAGTTCGTAATCGACAAAATAGTAAATCGATCACAGATTTGCAGGGATTATTCACTTCATTACAATTTTGAATCCATAGCTTTAGTTTTGATTTATGTATGAAATGATTTTTGTAGTTCAGCTTGTAAAGATCGTTCTGTGTCAATCACTATTCCAGGAATGTCTTGCTTAAAGGTCATTTTTTCCCCAGATGATGCCGAATTTTGCCACATTAGCCAACGACTTCTACTAGAAAGGGAAGAGAGGGTGAGGGGGTTTTGAGTTAGCCAAATTAGAGGATAACTAGAAGGTAGGGGATTGTTAGTGTCTTCTGCTATATTAGCCTTGGCTAAGGTTTCTAATACTTGGCGATCGCCTTTGACTAAACCCGTGGATGCTGTCCACAACTGTACTTGCATTTGTTGTTTTTGGCTATAGGAATATAAGGATGCTGCAGCAATTACCGCTTGTTCAAAGTTTTCTTCTAACCAACTACCACCACTATCTAAAGCAATAATAATTTCCTGCCCACTAGTAACAATTTCTAATTCTCTTACCCGTAATTCCCCATAGCGGGCACTACTACGCCAGTGAATTAACCGGATTGGGTCTCCCATGCGGTAAGGACGTAGGGATCGGGTTAAACCTGACGTAGCTGTATTTATAGGCACACCACAGGGATCGCCCCTGAGACTATCTTCTTGTCCCATGCGGTCTACTAAGGGACAATGGGCTAGGGGTAACACCGGAGGATAGACAATGGCAGTTGCCTGGTGTTGGCGGTGGCGGCGGCACCAAAACAACCCCAAGGGTGCAGCACTTGCCAAGTCCACTGTGTGCCAGCGATATACCCCTCGTCGTTGGGTAGGGTGATAATAAGTCCACCGATAGCTCTGTTGGGGGGGGATGGCTTCAATTGCTTGTTGTACAGGTTTACCCAAGACAAAGGGCAGTATATCCGTAACTCGTACTAGGGCTGCCGCTTGCTTACCTTGGTTACGGATTTCTAGCTCTATCTTCAACTCATCACCCGCCGTAATCGCAGCAATAGGTAGTCTGGTTACAGTTAAACCCACAAGCGATCGCGGTGGCAACAGGGCAGATAATACCAGTAATGCAGAACTAATACCGCTAATTACGTACAACCAGCCCGCCATGGTATTAATAGCCGCGCCAAAAAAACAAATAGTAATTCCTGCCAATACCCAGCCACTGTATGCCGGCGCAACAGCACGGGTTTCTAGCCAGTTGGTGATGCTCTTAATCATTTTTATAAGTCGTTGATTATAAGGAGTAGGCAATCTAAAAGCCTTACTCCCGGCAAATTATTAAATAGTGTTAACCTGTTCCAGGCTAGCTCATTTATTTTATTTACGGTATTAGAAATCACCCAATATATTTTAATAACTAAGTATGAAGAGTTTATTTCGTATCAGTAATTTAACTGATTTATTTATTGAATTGAGTAACATACTTATCCTCAATTTGCATAGGAATTATTCTTACCCTATCCCGAAGCCACCAGTTATCTACACTCCCTCACTCCTTCACTCTTTCACTCCTTCACTCCCTCACTCCTTCACTCCCTCACTCCCTATTTTCCCGATTTACCAGTCCCTGATGGAACAATGGGTTATCCTTGGAAGTACGAAAGGTTAAGCTACGGAATTTATAGCTTTTAAACCATTCATCTATCTTGAGGAAGAGATTGTAAAAAATCTTAACAACTGAAAATATGTGCGAAAATCGTCATCAATTAACATAGGTGAGATTTTCCAGAATAAATGGTGGGTTGAATGCTAGGTAAAACTCTAGGTGGACGCTATAAAATATTTCAGCAAATAGGGGAAGGAGGCTTTGGTGTTACTTTCCTAGCAGAGGATATACAACGCCCAGGGAATCCCGTGTGTGTTGTCAAGCTGTTTCGACCCCAGACTAATGATTCCCACACCTTAACTGCTGGTAAAATTCTCTTTAATAGGGAGGCAGAAACTCTAGAAAGATTGGGAATCCACGACCAAATTCCCCGACTACTGGCTCATTTACAAGAAGATAGACAATTTTATCTAGTTCAAGAATTTATTGAAGGTTATGACATCAGTCAAGAATTACCTCCCCAGGGTAATTTGTTAAGCGAAACACAAGTGATTCACCTGTTAATAGAAATACTGGAGGTTTTATCCTTTGTCCACCAGCAACAGGTAATTCACCGCGATATCAAACCTTCAAATATTCGCCGTCGCCAACTTGATGGCAAAATTGTCCTGATTGATTTTGGAGCAGTCAAACAAATTTCCACCCAGATAGTAAATCCCCAAGGACAAACCAGCTTTACTGTAGCCATTGGTACTCGTGGCTATATGCCGAGCGAACAAGCTAATGGTAATCCCCAATTCAGTAGCGATATTTATGCTTTAGGCATGATTGGGATTCAAGCTCTCACTGGTATGTATCCCCACACTTTACCTTGTAGTGCCCAAACGGGAGAAATTGATTGGCGCACTCAGGCACAGGAGGATTCCCAGTTAGCAGATATAATCGACACTATGGTGCGTTATGACTATCGCCAGCGTTACCCAACGGCAGATTTAACATTGCAAGCATTGAGGAGTATTATAGTTCCTGTTCCTGAGACTGTACAAGCAACAGGACCAAGTACTAAACCCCAATCATCTGTTACTAAACCACCATTCACTCAACCACCCCAGTCTACAAAAATCCCCAAAACTGTTGCAATTGGTATGGGTATCTCAGCAGCAGTTATTGCTATCGGTATTGGTATTTGGTCTTTTATCCGCCCTCCCATAGAAGAATTTTCTATTTACCCATATGAAAACTTGAACTACGGCTTTCAAATTAGATATCCAAAAAGATGGGAAAGACGAGATATTAATAATCCAATCACCGGAGAAGTAGTAGAGTTTTTATCACCTAAACAAAATGAAAATGATACATTCCAAGAAAAGGTTACTATCAGTGTAGAAGGTTTTGTCGGTACTTTAGATGAATTTGGCAAGTTCTCAACTATAGAAATCAATAAATATCTCAAGCAAGCTCAAATCGAGAACAGGGGCGATTTTACTCTCGCTCAAAGAAGTGGCAAAAAATTTATTTTTAGTGGCAGGTATGGTAATCACTTACTCAAGAATGTACAAATCTTTACCTTGAAACGAGACAAGGCGTATGTGATTATCTATACAGCTGAAAAAGATAGTTTTCACCGTTTTCTACCTACGGCAGAAGCAATGATTAAATCTTTGGAATTTACTAATCCAGAGGAGTCTTCTACTTCTGGCAAGTAAAAAAGGCAAAATTGAAGATGGAATATTCAGAAATTAACCCCGAATATTGTAAACAATTGTAAAAATGACCCCTTGAAGACTAGAAACATGGTTTTTACCTAGCTACACTAAACAGAAAGTGTATCTACGCGGTTAAGTATTAAAAACAAGGTGTGTTTCTCTAGCTTCAATGATCCCAGTACAACTTACCTTGAAAAACTTCCTCAGTTATAGTGAGGCAACTCTAGATTTTCGCGGTTTACACACCGCGTGTATTTGTGGTTCTAACGGTGCCGGTAAATCTTCTTTGTTGGAGGCAATTACTTGGGCAATTTGGGGACAAAGTAGGGCTGCAACTGAAGATGATGTGATTCGTTCTGGTGCGAAAGAAGTACGGGTAGATTTCGTTTTTCAAACTAGTCAACAACAAACCTATCGAGTGATTCGCAGCCGCCATCGGGGGGCAAGTAGTGTGCTGGAGTTGCAAATACAAACTCCTGATGGTTTTCGGGCAATTACTGCTAAGGGTTTAAGGGCAACCCAAGAACTAATTTTGCAACATATTAAGTTAGATTACGATACTTTTATTAATTCTGCTTATTTACGTCAGGGACGTGCTGATGAGTTTATGATTAAACGTCCTAGCGATCGCAAACAAATATTAGCAGAGTTATTAAAGCTGGATCAGTATGATGAGTTGGAAGACAGGGCGAAGGAGTTGTCCCGTCATTTTAAGGTGAGGGCCGAAGAAAGCGATCGCTGTTTGTCAGAAATGAAGGTACAATTACAACAACGACAGGCGATTGCTCAACAACAGGCGGAGTTAGCAGGGGAATTAAATCAGCTGCAACAGGTACAGGAGTTTGATAATATCGAGTTACAAAGTTTACAAGTTATTCAGCATCAACGTCAAGGATGGGAAGAACAGTTAAACTTTGTCAGGCAGCAGTATCAGAACTTAATTCAAGATAGTGAGCGGTTACGAAAAGAGGAATCAAGTTTAACTGCTCAATTAGCAGAGTTAGCAGCTATTTTAAACCAAGAAGCCGACATTCAAGCCGGGTACACCCAATATCAGCATCTTCAATCCCAGGAAGAAACATTAGCGGCTAAATTTGAGGAATATACCCGGTGGCAACAAACCAAGCAGCAAAAACAACAGCAACTCAGCCAAGAAATTCATCAAGCTGAAAAACAATTACAGCAGGCGCAAGCCACCTTAAATGTTTTAGAACAGCAAGAACAAGAGATTCAGAAAACCCTGAAAAAGTCAGAGGAAGTGGAAGCAGGGATTGTTCAACTCAAAGCAGCGCGACAACGGGTAGTACAGTTAGATCAACTGCAAATACAGGTTTCTCCCCTCCTGCAAAAAAGAGCTACTCTGCAAAGCCAGGTAGATAGGGCACAGGCTGGTTTAGTTGCCCGATTAGAACAGTTAGAAGTCACCCAGAACGAACTCCAATCCCGCCAACAACGCCAACCGCAAATCCAACAAGCAGTAATGGAAGTGGCAATGCAAATAGAAGAGTTGGAGAAGAAAAGGGTATATCTGCAACGGGTACAAGAAAAGGGGCAGGAAAGACGGCACTTTATCGAACGGCTACAAGCACACCAACGGGATTATGAACGACTTTTGGGAGAATTGGAGCAAAAACTGCAAATGTTGCAAACTCCCAACGCCATTTGTCCCCTATGTGAACGCCCTTTAGACGAACATCATTGGAACCGAGTCATAGATAAAACCCAAGATGAGTATCAAGAGACAGAAGGGCAACTGTGGGTAGTTAGGGAGCAAATGGCTTTCTCAGACAGAGAAATTCAGGTACTGAGACAGGAATATCGAGATGTATCCCAAAAGTTGTCTCCCTATGATTCCCTGCGAGAACAACGGGGACAATTAGCAGCTCAGTTGGAGAATACCAGTGATGAAGAACAAAGGCTAGAACAGATTGGGAGGGAAAGGGAGCATTTAGAGCGCTCCTTACATTTAGGTGATTATGCCCCAGAACAACAGCAAGAATTGCAACAATTAGATGCATATTTGCAAAAACTGAATTATAACGAGCAGGATCACGCTTTAGCCCGGAGTGAAGTGGAAAGGTGGCGTTGGGCAGAAATTAAACAAGGACAAATTAAGGATGCTCTCAAGCGACAGGCGCAAATAGAAGCTCGCCAGCCAGAAATTCAAGCTCAAATTGACCAGTTACAAGCCAGTATTAATCAATACACCACTGCTTCTCCCGTTGCCCAGGAACTTGCCTCCATAGAGCAACAAATTCACCACATTGGTTATGATCGAGAACAGCACCACCAACTACGTCAAGCTGTGCGTCAAGCCCAAGGGTGGCAGTTACGCTATCAACAGTTACAAGCCGCAACCAAGCAATATCCAGAATTACAAGCTAGGGCGCAAGAACTCGCTGTATCCTTGCAAGCCCGTTTATCAGAGCAACAAAGGCTAGGTGAACAAATAGAGCAAATCAATCAACAGCTAGCCACCACAGCCAACCCCCTGAGCCAAATTCAAGCTTTGGAACAAAAAATTACCAACCGTAGAAGACAGCTAGACGAACAAATTGCTCAGTTGGGGCGTTTAGAGCAGATGGGAGTGCAATTGGAGGCTTTGCAAAAACAGTACGACGAACAGCAGCAACAATTGCAAACCACTCGCAGGCAACACCGTATATACCAGGAGTTAGCTCAGGCTTTTGGTAAAAATGGCATCCAAACTTTAATGATTGAAAATGTCTTACCTCAGTTAGAAGCCGAGACAAATCAACTACTATCTAGATTGAGTGCTAATCAATTACACGTACAATTTGTCACCCAAAAGGCTGGACGCAGTGGTAAATCGAAAAAGAAAAATGCCAAATTAATTGATACCTTAGATATTTTAATTGCCGATGCCAGGGGAACCCGTGCCTATGAAACTTATTCTGGTGGGGAAGCCTTTAGAATTAACTTTGCCATTCGTTTGGCTCTAGCTAAATTACTGGCACAGAGGGCGGGTGCAGCACTACAATTACTGATTGTGGATGAAGGATTTGGTACACAAGATGCCGAAGGATGCGAGCGTTTGATTTCTGCTATTAATGCGATCGCACCTGATTTTGCCTGTATCCTTACTGTAACCCATATGCCCCATCTTAAAGAAGCTTTTCAAGCCAGGATTGAGGTGAATAAAACCCAACAAGGCTCACAATTAAGTTTATTGATTTAACCAGCTATCGACATATTCCCACAGCCTGCCCATGAAAATAAATCTCAAGTGCGGCTCCCACACCTAAACTGTCAACTAACAACTAACAACTCATAACTAACAACTAACAACCCAACAAGGCTCACAATTAAGTTTACTAATGTAGCACTACCGATCTTTGATATTGGTATTGTTTTGTCTTGACAATAGGAATTTGTAAGATAAATTCAGTACCTTTACCTGGAGTTGAGAGACATTTTAATTCACCACCATGTTTTTCCACTACGATTTGATGGCAAATTGATAGCCCCATTCCAGTCCCTTTACCCACAGGTTTTGTGGTGAAAAATGGATCGAAAATTTGCTCTTTAATTTCTTCTTTTATTCCTAAACCGTTATCATGAATCCGAATAGTCAAATAATTATGATCTTTTAATTGAGTTTGAATATGAATTTTTAATTGTGGTGGTATTCCTATCTGCATTTGAGAATGTTGAGCTTTTTCCTCTAATGCATCAATCGCATTATTGAGGATATGCAAAAAAACCTGATTTAATTGTCCTGGATAACATTGTACTAAAGGTAAATTACTATATTCTTTCACCACACTAATGCTGTTTTCTTGATGATATTTCGACTGGAGACGATTTCGTAAAATTAGCAGGGTATTATCAATTCCTTCGTGGATATCAACTATTTTTTGCTCTGCTTCATCAAGACGAGAAAAATTACGTAAAGACAGGATAATTTGCTTAATTCTTTCTGCTCCCATCTGCATTGACAATAAAATATTAGGTAAATCCACAGTTAAAAAATCCAAATCAATTTCTTGGAGTACAGTTTGAATTTCCTCTTCTGGATGGGGGCAATACTTTTGGTAGAGGTTGACAAGATGAAGTAATTCTTGAGTGTATTCCGCAGTATGAACCAAATTTCCAGTAATAAAGTTTACGGGATTATTAATTTCATGGGCAATGCCAGCCACAAGCTGTCCGAGGGAAGCCATTTTATCATTGTGTAGCGATCGGCTATACTTTTCTTGTAGGCTGCGTAGATCTGTCTTTGCTGCCTCCGTCTTTTTTTCTGCTTGTTGCAATTGAGCCAGGGTTAGGGCGTGAATGTAGGAATTTGCCACCACTAGTTGATGGAAATCCAGAACCCTATTTTTCCCATCCTTACAAATCACCAAAATTGGCTCGTAGATTAAATTTTGCGATCGCTCTAAAGCTTTTTGAGTTGCTGTGACAATGGTTGTGTCTTCTGCAAGAAAGAAAAGTTTTGGATGCAACTTATTATACAATGAATCCACTGGTCTTTGAGAATACAGCCCCAAGCTATAGGGACGACTCATATGGTCAAAAAATGTTGACCGAGAAATCATGCCTACATAATCACCTTCTCTGGTACAAATCACCCCTGGCAATAGAGGATCTGCATCAAAAAGCTTGATTAAATCATTTCCTGAACCATTTAAGTCAATTTCCACCTGCCAGAGCTGCAATTCTTTTAGGGTAGATTCTAATTTAAGATCGATCTTATTGGCATTAGTATGAATATTCGCATTTAGCATCTTGTTTTTGTATTTAGAACTCAGCATCAATGAAATTAAGCTTTACTATAAATAATTTGACAATAAGGTTACTACTGCTTAGGTTTGTAGTCAGTAATTTATGGCTTTTTTCTGGCTAAAATCCTGACTGTAAATTAGACAAACTTACCAAGAAAGGCAGAGGGCAGAGGGCAGAAGACAGAAGGTCATATGTATGAATAAAAAATGCGTATTCTGGGTATAAAGCCCAGTTTAAAAAGAAGAATTGTATCGAGACGCGTAGCGCGAGATACAAAGCGTCTTGGTTTCAATCCCATGTTTTTAAACGTGGGTTCCTTCTGCCTTCGTAATTCTGCTTTCTGAACTTGCTAAGCTACCAGTCAAAGCAGCAATATATTTTGTGATTGACTTGGCAAAATGGTAGTTGCTACCAATGGAGTATTGCTATATTTATTAATCCCTAACAAAAGTACATATGAACATAAAAATCAGATTTTTTGAGAAATTTTGAATCGAGAGAGTATTTAGGGTCTGATGAATAATTGTATAACTCTTATAATGTAGTGATTTCAGGCTCTTGTCGTAATCAAAAGTGCAATTAGATAGAGGCATGAAGATGAAAAATTTTGCATCCATAGCACCTTTCACTTGAATAAAATACATTCAAAACCTCAACCAGACTAAAGCCACCCCCTTCCTGAATAAGGGAAGGGGAAGGGGTGAGGTAAAATTTGTGTACTTTACTCAACTGAAAACAGCTATATAATTTTTTTGGTAACAAGAACAGAAAAAATGAGGATGAAACTGTTGGATATTCCCCATTAAGAGTTTCCTAACCTCGCCAAAATACTTTTACAGCTAACGCTGCACTACCCAAACAGCAAGCCCTACTTAACCTTGAAATCAACTTGCTGAAAAAGTGGTATACCGCTACGGGTCAGGCAAAAATCAAAAGTTGATTGCACATAGCTTTTAGAGTCCTACAATGTCCGCGCCCTAAATGCGTAGTGCTTGTTCTCTTCCATATTTGCTTCTCCCTTGACAACAGGATAAACCTTAGTCGAGAGAAACTAATTGCTGTCTAAATATTTATTTTAATTAACTGTTTGCGACAAGCTTAGAAACAATTGCCAACCAAGCTTTTGTTTTAGTTTATACAGGCTGATATTGTTCGCTTATTTACCAAATTTTTTGCAGATTAAGTACAAAACCAGGTAAAATATTTTCTCCAGAAATAATTTGAGGTAATGTTACAACTTCCACCTCTTGTCCTAGACGATAAATTTCGACCTCCTGTTTTTTGCGATTGATTAACCAACCCAAACGACAACCATTTTTCATATATTCTTGCATTTTATTCTGAGTTCTTTTTAAGCTGTCATTAGGTGAGAGTATCTCGATAACAAAGTCAGGACATAGGGGAATAAATTTTTCTTTTTGTTCTTGAGTCAACGCCTGCCAACGAGATTTTTCTACCCAAGAAACATCTGGAGAACGATCCGCTCCTGAAGGTAAAGTAAATCCAGTTGATGAGTCAAAAACTTCACCCAATTGATTTTCTTCATTCCATGATGCTACTTGTAAAATTAAATTAGCATTACTTCTCCCCGTTTCTCCTCCTGTAGGTGGCATTACAATTAATTCTCCTTGGGCATTGCGTTCTAATTTTAAATCGGGGTTTTCCTGGCACAATTGATAAAACTGTTCTGTTGTCAGTTTAATTACAGAATTGAGGTTTAATGTAAGTGCTGTCATAGGATTATCTCCTATTTTTAACGGGATTTTTCATCAAAAATTCATCCCTTGTTTGGAATAAATTCTTGACCCAAAATTATACCAATTCAAATAATGTTTGCGACACATACATGATTCGTAAGGGCACGGCATCCACAATATTTTGGTGTATACAATTATCTCGCTGATGTTCCCTACTCATCAGTCCCATTCTTTTTTCAAAATAACTCTGATACTAACTATTATATTTGTCTTTACTATTGTACTTATTCACAGCTAGAACAATTAAAGCATTAAAAATAGCTGCTGCTACGGGGGAACCACCCTTACGCCCTTTCACAAGTATTTGATTTACTGGGGTTCGAGCTAATGCAGCCTTAGATTCCACCACCGAGATAAAACCAACGGGAGCACCAATCACTACAGCAGGTAATACCGATGCAGTTTCCAATTCAGAACACAGCGCTAATAAAGCCGTGGGAGCATTACCAATAACAAAAATTGCCTCTGGGTATTGACGATAACATTCTAATAAACCCGTTTCCGTGCGGGTTTTCCCTGGAAGTGCATCGTGAGCAACTTCCACAGCACTAATTAACCGATTACCAAAAGTTTGAGCCAATAACCCTGCTATGCCTTGTTTTACCATCCCCACATCAGTAATTATGGGCACACCCTGAATAATTGCCTCAATTCCAGATGCGATCGCATTTGGGGAAAACTCCATTAATTGTTTAAAATCAAAGTCGGCAGTACTGTGAATTACCCGACGGACAATTGCATATTCTTGGGGAGTAAAGTTGTGTTTGCCGATTTCATCATCAATTACGGCGAAACTCTGCTCCATAATCGGGTGGATGGTTAATTTTATATCTTTATTTTCTGATGTATTCTCAGGTGTAGAGGAACTACTCATGTGGTTGTTTTTGCTTATGATTGCTCAATCTATATAGGCACTTAAACCACGTCTACTTTGAAAATGGTTGTTAGTTGTTAGTTGTTAGTTGACAGCTTAGGTGTAGGAGCCGCAGTAGGGGTGCATTGCGTGCACCCTTGAGGAGTTAGTCACAAAGCATTTTCATGCTTGGTTGTGGGATTTTCCCGTGGGGGACTAATTTGAAAACCATAGTTTTTGCTTACCAATATTCAATTGGATGAGGTGGGCACGGCACCATTAAGCTTAGGGAACAATGCAAAAATATAGTGGATGCCGTGCCTCTACAGGGGAATTTATTTTTTGGTATTTCCTAGAGGAAAAACTCCTGTTATCAAGATGGATGAGGTTTAACTAGCTACAACTTCAATGTTGACTTTTGCTATCACTTCCGAATGTAGCTTAATCTCTGCTTCATAAGTACCCAAACCACTAATATCGGGAATGGTAATACCCCGTCTATCCACTTCCATATTAATAGCGCCGTGGATTACATCTGCCACATCTTGGGTGGTAACGGTACCAAAAATTGCCTCTCCTTCACCAGCCTGTTTAGCAATTTTAAATGAACCAGCCCCCTCCAAAGTGGTTTTTTGTTCTAATGCTTGCTGCTTCAATTCCAACTGACGCTGACGTTCCTGTTCCCGTTTGCGTTCCACCTGTTTGAGGATCGCAGGGGTAGCGGGAATTGCCAAATTTCTGGGAACCAGGTAATTCCGTGCATAGCCTGGAGCAACTTCTACCAAGTCACCAAATTTCCCCAACTTGCTGATATCTTGATTTAAAACTAATTGTATGCGTTTCGCCATCTTTGCTCTGTTTTCTCTGTATTTTCTATAAACTTGTCTTAGCTTGGGTTTTAGCAGAATAGTCACCGAACCCTTCGCGCCGTGGAAGCCCCTGCCTTTAGGCATGGGGGTAAGGTGCAGGCGATTTTAATCGCCGTCCCCTTTCGGGGATGGATAAGTAGAGGAGTAGTACTTATCCATTTCCCTGTATGCCGGGAATCGCCTTGCTACTCCAGTAAAGTTAGCTTCGACAATGTTAGAGGTCGGTAACTATCCAAACAGCACTTCCTTAACCCCTGTAAAGATGTTTAACTGTTCAGTTCTAGAGCAAGGGACTAGCTACGCATCCCTTGGTAGGTCTTTAACTCTTGCCTCTAACGTAGTACTTGAAGTACTTAGTCTGGTCAGATTAGGGCTATCTCAAGCCCCCGCCTTTAGGCGTGGGGTTTCTGACATGGTAGCTGTATCCCAAGAAGTCGGAAACCTATACCCTAAAGCTTAAAGATTCTAGCGAAATCTGAGGGGCGATCGCAACCCATTGTCTCTTCTGTTTGAAAATTATGAGATGGGAGTGGAGGAAGGAAGGAGTAGGGGCGAGGTTTCCTCGCCCGGAGTGTGGGAGTGGAGAAAGGGAGAAGGGAAAATATAAAAGTTATATACATACATAACCATATAATGTAAATGTAGTTAAAATTACTTTTTATACCGAATATTTAAGAGAATATTATATTCTCCAATCAAATAGAATCAACGCTCTATGCTTTGATTCCTGACTACTAATGCTGGGGAAATATGGGTGCTGAAATTTTGAATATAAAAATGCTACACGTGAACCAGTATTTAGGGTGGATTATACATAAATTGAACTGCAAAATTACTCAATGTGCTTGTGTAGCTATGATGCTACTTTATAAGTTGTTAGATATTTTGGTTATGGGGTGGGAGTTTTATATGCAAGATTTGTGGATGAAACAACAGCACAGCAGCGTTAATAATCATTTTTAATCAACAACCGCTATATGTCTTTGCATGATGAAGTTTAGCATCCGAAAGCTGACATTATTATTTGTATTGGCATTAGTAGTTGTTTGTGCTAATGCTGCCATCTTCTACGGCAATACAATCGATTTAATCCATAGCCAAAAAGCAGTTACCTCCTCCCATAGGGTAATTGCCCAAATAGAAAATTTTTTGTCTCATTTTCAAGATATAGAAATAGCCCAGCGTAATTATTTAATTACTGCAGATGTTAATGATTTTCAATCCTATGTAGCGGCAAAACAAAATACTAATAAAAGCCTGCAAAGACTACGGAATTTAACTACTAATTACGCGTATAAAAAACAGTGGTTTTTCTTATTAAAACAAAAAGTTAATCAACGCTTAGATATTTTACAAGCAGAAGTAGAAGTACGAAAAGAGAAAGGATGGAATGAGGTAGCACAACTAGTTAAATCTCAGCAACGCCAGCAGGAAAGCCAACGGATTCAAACTTGGTTAGAAAATTATTTAACAGAATCACAAGATTTACTACAACAAAAAGTTGAGCGATCGCAAGCCAATTTTAACAAAACTATGGCAATGTTTTTCATTGCCACTGTTATTAATATCGCTCTGGTGGCTTTACTTTACCAGCTGCTCAGAGATTATATTGTTCGACTCAAACGCACAGAACTAGCTCTACGACAAAGTGAGAATCGTTTGCGAGCAATGATTGATGCAGAACCAGAATGTATTAAATTAATTGCTAAAGATGGTGCTCTCCTAGAAATAAATACCTTTGGAGTAGAAATAATGGAGGTAGAGAGTGCAGATATTTTAGTCGGGAAACCAAGCGATGCGGCCATCCTACCAGAGTATAGACCAGCTTTTGCCTCCTTGCATCAAAGGGTATGCCAAGGGTACAAAGGAAGTTTACAATTCGAGATTGTGGGGTTTAAAGGTACTCATCGTTGGATGGAAAGCCATTCTGTTCCTCTACGTAACGAAGTGGATGGAGAATTTTTACATCTCTCGGTAACACGGGATATTACTCAACAAAAATTAGCAGAACAAAAAATCCGCGAACAAGCAGCCCTATTAGATGTTGCGGTGGACGCTATCTTAGTCCAGGATATTGACGGCACTATCTTATTTTGGAATCAAGGGGCAGCTAACATTTACCATTGGCAATCCCAAGAAGCTTTGGGTAAAAAAGCTTGCCAATTATTGTACAAAGAAACATCAACTCAGTGGGAAGATGTCACATCAAAAGTTATGGGGCGGGGTTCGTGGCTAGGGGAATTGTCCCAAATCACCAAAGATGATCGAGAAATTATTGTTGAAAGTCGCTGGACTTTAGTTCGGGACGACAATGGTAATCCCAAATCCATGCTAATTGTGAATACAGAAATTACCCAGAAAAAGCAATTAGAGATACAATTATTGCGATCGCAACGTTTAGAAAGTATTGGCACCTTAGCAGGGGGTATTGCCCACGATTTAAATAATGTCCTATCCCCAATTTTAATGTCAGTACAGATGTTGCGGATGAAACTCCCCCAACAGCAACATCAACAGCTACTGCAAATGTTGGAAAACAATGTTAAACGGGGTGCTAGTCTAGTTCAACAGGTATTATCCTTTGCCCGTGGCGTAGAAGGTAAACGTACCCCGGTGCAGGTACAACTACTACTAGCAGAAATCGAGCAAATTATTACCCGAACATTCCCCAAATCCATCACTTGCCACACAGATGTTCAAGCAGACTTATGGATGATTTCTGCCGATCCTACTCAGATACATCAGGTGTTAATGAATCTAGTTGTCAACGCCCGCGATGCTATGACTGATGGTGGTTACTTACGTATTTATGCGGAGAATATAGTGATGGATGAACAATATTCTCAGATAAATATAGATGCCAAACCAGGTAATTATATTGTGATTACGGTGGAAGATACGGGTATAGGTATACCTAGTACCATTCAAGAACGGATCTTTGAACCCTTCTTTACCACGAAAACAGTGGGTAAAGGTACGGGGTTAGGACTGTCCACAGCATTAGGGATTATTAAAAACTATGGTGGCTTTGTGAATATGCATAGCCAAGAAGATAAAGGTACTCAATTCCAGGTTTACTTACCTTCCTTAACGAACAGTGAAGTTGAACCTCCATGCCGAGCCATTATCCCCCTCAAGGGTAGGGGTGAATTAATTTTAGTAGTAGATGATGAAGCTGTGATTCGGGAAATTACCAGGTCATCTTTAGAACAACATAATTATCGTGTCCTCACTGCTAAGGATGGGGTTGAGGCTGTTTCTATCTATGCAAAACACCAACAAGAGATTAGTTTGGTTTTATTGGATATGCTCATGCCTCATTTAGATGGAACCATCGCTATTCGTACCTTGCAAAAAATTAATCCCCATGTCAAGATTATCGCCATCAGTGGATTAATGGGCGATCGCAAAATTGCCGAAGTAGAAGATATGGGAGTTAAAGCCATTCTCTCTAAACCTTGTACTGCCCAAGAATTATTACGAACCATTAATACAGTAAATTATGGCAATGGATGATAAGGTTCATCTCAAATTCCAAATATAGCGGTTTTCGGTTGAGTAGAACACAAAGTTGATTCTTAATATTTGGGACAGACTGGAATCCCATGCTATGAAACTGTATTTCATCCAAGTGAAAAATGCTATAGTATGGCGATCGCTTCTGTAATTCATCATTCAAATCTGTCATTTTCCCTATTTGAGCTGGGAACAATAGGGTTATCATCTACCCTTAAATTTTCCTAGTTATGTCAGAACACATCTACGAATCAGAAGACACAAATTTCCAAGATTGCCAAGAAAAATTAAGGCGTAGTTCGGCATATCAAAAACTTTTAAATAGAATTATTGGTAAAATTCGCCTATCTGTAAATTTACAAGCTCTTTGCCAAACTACCTGTCAAGACATTTGTTGGCTGTTAAATATTGAAAGAGTAGCGATTTATCGCTTTGATGAAAATTGGGGTGGTAGATTTGTTAACGAACTCGGATTTGCTCGGGTTCCCTGGAATGAGATTAGTGTTTTTGGAGAAAATGCAGTTTGGGAAGATTCCCACTTACAAGAGACTCAAGGGGGAAGGTATCGCCGTAATGAGCCATTTGCTGTCACCGATATTTATCAAGCAGGACATTCACGCTGTCACCTAGAATTACTAGAACAGTTCCAGATTCGTGCCTATGCCATTGCACCAATTTTCATTGGTCGGAAATTATGGGGTTTATTTGCTGCATATCAACATTCTCAACCCCGTCATTGGTTAGAAGATGAAGTGGAATTTCTCACCCAAGCAGCGAGCCATTTGGGATTAGCAATGCAACAGGCAGCAACCCTAGAAAAATCCAAACAGGGTTCTACAAGTTTACAAAATTCCGTGGTTCGACAGCGAGCTTTGATGGAAGTGATGAATAAAATTCGTTCATCCCTAAATACCAAAATAATTTTTGACACCACTTGCCAAGAATTATGTCAATTACTCAATTTGGAAAGAGCTGCAATTTACCGTTTTCATGAAGATTGGAGCGGAGAATTTATTAGTCACTTTGGCACCGTTGAAACTCAATGGCAAAACATCAATCCCTTTGGCAAAAATTTAGTTTGGGAAGATACCCATTTGCAAGACACTAAAGGTGGACGGTATCGCAATAATGAAACCTTCGCTGTTGCAGATATCTACAAAGCAGGGCATACTCGTTGTCACTTAGATATTTTAGAACAATTTAAAATTCGTGCTTATACCTTAGTACCCATATTCATCGGTCCCAAACTGTGGGGATTATTGGCAGCTTACCAACATACAAGTCCCCGTCAATGGATGGATTATGAAGTTGAATTTCTCTCCCAAGTCGGGGCACAGCTTGGAGTTGCAATCCAACAAGCGGAATTATTAGAACATTCCAAAAAACAAGCACTAGCTTTTTCTAAAGCAATCGCTAGACAACGAGCTTTGACCGATGTTGTCACTAAGATCCGCTCTTTTTCTGACCTGGATGTGATTTTACAAACCACTTGCCAAGAATTATGTCAGCTTTTACAAGTGGAACGAGTGGGAGTCTATCGTTTCCATGAAGATTGGAGTGGAGAATTTGTCAGCCATTTTGGTATTCCAGAAATTCAGTGGATGGAGAGCAACCCCTTTGGCAAAAACTTAGTCTGGGAAGATACCCACCTACAAGAAACTAAAGGTGGACGCTACCGCAACAACGAAAACTTTGCTGTCAACGATATTTATCAAGCCGGACATACTCGGTGTCACCTGGATATTCTAGAGCAATTCAAAATTCGTGCCTATGCTTTAACTCCCATTTTTGTTGGACGCAACTTATGGGGACTTTTGGGAGCATATCAACATTCCAAATCCCACCAATGGGAGAAGGTAGAAGTGGAATTTTTAGCCCAAGTAGCTAATCAGTTGGGAGTAGCAATTCAAAGTGCTAATTTACTTTCCCAAACTCAAATCCGTGCTGAAGCAATGCATAAATCATCTCAGCAACAGCAGATTCTTTTTGATGTGGTAGCAAAAATTAGAGAATCATTAGATTTAGAAACAATTTTCCAAACCACAGCTCAAGAAGTACGGCGTTCCATAGGTGCTGACAGAGTCGGAGTCTTTCGCTTTGATGCAGATAGTAACTTTTGTAGTGGGGAATTTATTGCTGAAGATGTTTTACCAGAATTTGAATCAGCTTTAGGTTTTCAAATGGAAGATATTTATTTTGGTGAACAATATGCTCCCCAGTATGCCCAAGGAAGACTCCAAGCTGTTGCTGATATTTCCCAGGCCGGATTCCAAAAATGCTATCAGGAAGCTTTAGAGCATTTTCAAATTAAGGCACACGTAGTTTTTCCCTTAATGGAAGGAGATAAATTGTGGGGGCTTTTGTGCGTCCATCAATGCAGTCAAACTCGCAATTGGGAGGAAGGGGAAATTAAATTTATCACCCAAGTCGCAACTCAATTGAGTGTTGCTCTGAGTCAAGCTAATTTATTGTGTAAAACCCGGGAACAAGCAGAAAAATTAACCCTAACCTTAAAAGATTTACAAAAAGCTCAGATTCAGATGATTCAGTATGAGAAAATGGCTTCCTTGGGACAATTAGTTGCAGGGGTAGCCCACGAGATTAATAACCCGGTTAGCTTCATTCAAGGTAATTTAGAACATGCTAAAGAATATAATAAAGACTTGGTGCAGTGTCTACAGATTTATCAGCAGCATTACCCAGAACCAGTGCGAGAAGTTCAGCAATTTTTGGACACCATAGAGCTGAATTATCTCTTGGAAGATATGCCTAACTTGTTCCAATCCATGCAAACAGGAACAGACCGCATTTGTGATATTGTCTCCTCATTACGTAACTTTTCCCGTTTAGACGAAGCAGAATTTAAACAAGTTGATATTCACGAGGGTATTAATAGCACCTTAATGATTTTACAAAATCGACTCAAAGGAGCATCAAAATCTGCTGATATTCAGATTATTAAGGATTACGATCAATTACCCTTAGTAGAATGTTACCCCGGTCAACTCAATCAAGTATTGATGAACTTACTGGCCAATGCCATCGATGCCTTAGAAGAATATAACCAAAAGCGATCGCCAGAAGAAATCAAAGCCAAACCCAGTAAAATTCGCATCTCTACCTCAACCATTAATAAAGAATGGGTAGAAATCTCCATTACTGATAATGGTATAGGAATGACCGAAGAAGTATATTCTCATATTTTCGATCCATTTTTTACTACCAAACCTGTAGGCAAAGGTACTGGCTTAGGTCTTTCCATTAGTTACCAGATTATTACAGAGAAACATAATGGTAAACTTTATTGCCACTCAGAGCCAGGGGAAGGAGCAGAGTTTGTCATTGAGATTCCTGTGTGCCAAAATTCATTTAAAAAATTGACCAAGGATTAAATTAATACCGATTTAATAAATGATCGCAACACATCCCTCGGTAGAGACGTAGCATTGCTACGTCTCTACAAGAATCTATTTGTCCCATTCTTTTTTGGAATTGGTATAAGATACTTCTGGTGGAATCAGGCTGGCAGTTTTGACACTACTATCCCAAACTATCCAGCCTAATTTTGGATCTAAATCCACAGGATTATCTGTTACTTTAAAATACAACTTATCTCCACTCCTTCCTTGTTCAATTGCAAAGTCAGCATTTTGGGCATACACCACCTTAAAACCCCGATTCCGCAGACAATACATTGCCCAAGCTTTCAGTGATAGTCTGGCTGGTTCGTGGGGAATTGGTGGTTTAGCGATCGCTTCTGCAATAACTTGATATATTTGCATAGTATAAGTACCTCTGGAAAATAATTTAACATTTTGTCTGGTAGGAAGTTGATCGTTGACAGTTTAATTCTTTCACTCCTCCCCTCCTTCACTCCTTCCCTCCATCACTCCCTCACTCCTCCCCTCCTCCCCTCCTCACTAACCTTTCCAAAGTCGCTGCCATCACCGCCGTAGTTTGACCTGTGACAGTAAATACTAATGCCTCACGGTAAATACGCTGTGCATTATGATGGCTGTAGTTTGCTGCACCACCAGAAACAGTAACTGCTGCATGAGCAATACGGTTTGTTAATTCAATTGCCCAACTTCTCAGACGTAATTTTTCAGACAATTCTCCTTGTGGATGTTGTTGCATTTCCCTAATAGCAGTACGACATTGATACAGTTCTTGTTTTAGAGATGCCAAAGCATCAGCAATACATGGCAAAGATTTTTGCTGTGATGTCGCTTCAATCACATCCAAACCCGCCATTGCACATCCTGTAGCTAAAAAACTGGCACGCAACACATTCTTTTTGTCATTTTCATAAATCCACCCAGCAGGTTTAAGGTCAACTACCTGCTGTGCCGATAGAAAATAATTACCTATAGTGGCATTAACCGTATTAGTCGATGTCATGGCTGCAAGCTGTGCAGGAGCAGAAAATATAATTTTTGCACCTGTTGATGATTCATCGGTTGGTTGAAAAGGAACAATCCCAAACACAGCACAACCATCTGGTAGGGTTGCAGCAACTATAAACTCGGAAAACATACTATATCCCGTTACCCAAGGCACAACCCCATTTAATTCATATCCTCCTCGTACAGGTAAAGCTGTAATTGTTGGTTTTCCCCTTCGTCGTAATTGAGAAAAGCCCACACCCAGTAAACATTTATTACTTTGCACTTGGGGTAAATATGTTTGCTGGAGGTTGGTATTACTGCTAGCAACTATCATCCCTACCGCACTTTGATGTTGAGTTTGCAAGAAAGCCAAAGCACCAGAGTATCTGGCTACTAGTTCTTGAAAATCATGAAAAGCTTGCCCTCCTATTTCTTTCCCTCCCCAAGCTTTAGGCAAACGTAAGCCAAGCAAACCCAAGTCTCCCAAACCTTGCAATGCTGTAAATAGCTGTTGGGAACTACAATCGATTTGATTGGCTACTACTGCAACTTGCTTCAACAAGTATGAGCTGGCAGTTTCTAAAATAGAGGAATTTTTGTGGGAAAACACTTATGAAACTCAATTTATCTGACGTGGGGTTCTGGGGATGTCACTAGCCTAAAGCAAATAATCCTCCCAAACCACACATAAACTTGAGGTATTGGGAGGTTCCAATGTTGCAACAATAAGTGAATCAATATCATTATTAAGTTAACAAATTTAACATTAAATTTTGATTAATAAAAAGTTAAGTTTAAGCAAAGAAAATATGAAGACAAATTAGCGAAATTACTTATCGCCTTGTCCTGCACTCTTTTAGAGCTATTTTCCCACATTCCGCATGTATAGGAAAACTTCTCCATATTTTTTAAATGCCCCTATGATACGGCTTTTCGGCAATTAGGTTTGATTGCGCTCGCCGCCGGAAGATTAAGTTACTCCGATCAAATTATGGATGATTGATACTATTGTCAATTTCCTCCTCCCGCTCACGCTCCTTGCGCGGCTCTGTTTGGAG
>JASJCJ010000321.1 GCA_030066045.1 Calothrix sp. MO_167.B12 | reverse complement strand
GTGCAGTGGTTTATGAGTATGATTCTCCCAGGGATGGTGCCCGCGCTTGGATTGAAACCTATGGTAAAACAGTACCCATAAATCCCTGTACTTTCTCAGATATCCAGGCTCGAATCAAAGCAGTTGCTTAGGGGTTGCTCGAAGTACAAAGACTAATAGTTCTTGATTGCAAAGCTAGAGAGAACAAGAATGAAAACGGCGAATAAATTCCCTCGTGGCGGGCTTCCTCTTCGGAAGCCATACCACGTGTTTTTAGGTGGACTGTGTGCCAAAGAGTGGAAATCACTGACTACATCTAAGCCAAAGAGTAAACTTGACCATCAACCAACAAGCGGGTGATTCCTTTGGCATTGAGATGGTAACGAGTCTTATGTATCATTCTACTATCTGGAACCTTAATGACCCGATCGCGCTTAGTGGAAAATCTTTTTGCCACGCGATGGTTATCAAACACTGGTAGTGTAGTTTCCAAGGTTTCCAGGCTAGGAATTTCTCCCAACTCAGCAAATGTCTTCAGAGGTTTAGTAATCAGTTCTGCAGAACGGTCAATTACCAAGTAACAGGTTCTGGGTAAATTAGCGGCAGATAATGGTAAAACCTGCACTACAGCACTACCAGATATCCGTCTTTTGAGGATGGGTGCTGTATCTTCAAACTCCTCATCATCATCTTCTAAATCTTCTAGCTCCTCATCCTCATCTAACAAGTCTTCACCGAGCATTTCGGCGATCGCTTGTTTTTCTAGACGATCGTCCTCTTCATCCTCGGACAGAGGGCTGGGAATGCCTGCAATTGCTGGAGATTCCGGCTCTAACAGTTCTAATTGTTCGGCAATTGGCTGGCTCGATGGTACAGCAGCAGAGGAACGCTTCCGCACTCGACGAACCCCCGAACTATAATCTGTCTCAGCAGAATCATCTACATCAGCAGACTTGTTAATCACCTGAGATGCAGATACTGATGACTTGGATGGTTGTGCTGTTACTGGTTTTGATTTAACAACCTCTTCTGGCTCCTCCTTGGTAAAAGTTGGTAGCTGTTCATAACTCACCTGAGCTCGTCCTTCAGGTGTTCTCGCAGCTCGCTTTAAGGAAACCAGATATTCATACTCATCTTCCGGTAAAGTGCTTTTGAGCAGGCGACTAATAGTCGAGTTACTTACCCCGTAGCGGTCTGCTAGAGTTGAGGTAGTTTCAGCACTTTCTCGATACAGTTTCAGGATTTCTTTTTTGTCTGAATCAGTTAGTTTTCTCACGGTAGACACCAAAACATTTTAGGTTCTTTTTCGTCCGCTATTACGCCGCAAACGCTTAAGTGATGCGTCATATTCCAAAACAGCTCCCATTCCAAATAAAACTCCACTAAACACCCAAAATACCTCCAGTATGTCCCCACTTTCATAATTGGGATACCTGATAGCATGCTTAAACCACATATCTGCAATGTAAAGGGAAAATGACGCGGCTGCAATCATTCGCCAAGATAAAGAAACTCTACCTCCCCAAAAAGCTAGCAGTAAAGTGGTCGCAATTATTAGTAGTAGCACATCACTGATAACATAAAACCAACTTAAAATTGGAGCAACAGTTCCTACCCACCCGGGTAACTGTTGTTTAGCAACTTCTGCTCCTTCTACTGGGCTAGACAGTAACCAGGCCAAAGTACTACCAAAGACTGCGATCGCCAATACAATTAGCCACTGCCAAATTTCCAGGTTGATGCGTCTTGAGGTAAATGCCAAAATCATTCCCGCACCCACGAATATATAACTAATAACAAAAAATATATCGCCCACGGAAACAATCGGTTCTGTTTTTAATACTATTTCTGTATATCCAAAAAATATCCCTCCCAAGAAATAGGAAAGCATACCTATGCCTATTAATAGCCACAGAGATTTTCCGCTAACAATTTGCGGACTGCGCCAGTTCCTTAAGCATAAAACACCAGCGACCAAGTAGGCTAGAGCTTCAAAAATATTTGTACCCATAACATACCATTCAGGACGCTGGGCAATACCATCTGTCCCTGGAACTTTGGCACTGAATAGTAAAAAATATAACAATGCTAATACAGCCCAACCGATGCTGAATAACATGATTTGCTGGTTAGATATTAAGGGCTTTTTACCTAAAAATTTGTTGTAAATAGTACTCATAAACTTGACTGTGTAAATGCGCTGTGGTTGGGAATGTGTGGAAAGCAATCTTTACAAAAGCCATAGAGGGTTTATTTTACCTGATTTTACAGCAACAACGAATGTCACACAGAGTGCTGGCGCGATCGCTAGATCAAAAATCATTACTATAATTTTGCTGTTGTAAATAACACATTCCATCTCATTGCCACAGTTTACTCAGTGGAGATATTTTTAGCCACCTGATGAATACCGAACGCTCTTCATCTGCCATTTCTGCCAGTTGCTCTGTTACTTGATTGGCAAAGTTGTCATTGCCAAAATATTTTTTGCCCAATCGGTGCAATTCCTGCAACAGAATCACTAGTTGCTTTTCTTTCCAAATCGGCAGTTGGGCTGTTGTTAAGGGGTCGATATTGAGTAGTTCTGTGAGCACTTCTGGAGAATCTGAGTCAATAATTTGGTGTTTCTCTAAGATTGTAGAAATATCTTGAGTAAATAATTTGCCGTGTCGAGAACCCAATAGGTCTTCAATATCCATATGCACTGCCTGGATTAACAAAAGACTAGCTTGGATTAAAATGTTTCTCTTGCTAATATCCCCCGTATCATCATCTGCCTGTTCTGCCTGTTTTAAACGAACCTTGCCCCAGATGCTATAACGTTCTGGTTCTTCCAATAACACACAGGCTTTGCCACGGTTATCGGTTAAGTCTCGCCATAGGGCAACAGCTTCCTCCTCTTTACTGGCTGGAAAAGTATTAATTAAACGGAAGGTTTGCCCCTGATAGTAGAGGACGGGCACCTGCTGATCCCGCTTTGGGTGTTGAATGGTAGATATTTCAACATCCTGCCTTTTGAGAATAAACATGGTACTGGTGAATAACTCCTGACAGGGGCTTTCCAAACATGGGAAAATATGATAATTCTAAAAGATATCGCCAAAATATAGTATTTGTAGCAAAAGTCGGCAGAAGTATCAAATTAAAACCCTTTTAAATTTATCCTTCTTCCTCCCTAGTCGCCAAATTATTCTTGGTAACAATTTTGTTACTGGCAATATCATGGGCAAGAATGCATATTTTTTTACCCACTAACAATACAATATACCCAACTCAACACTCAATCTGCTAGGTTTTTAATGTAAATCTATAGGAGAAAGCAAATTCTCTTCAACTTATTGGTATACTTAAAAGATTGCATTCTGCTTGGGGGAAGGATAGAATATTATGGCTAGTTTTTCCCAAAGCTAGAAATATGATGTGGGCGCGTAGCTCAGCCGGATAGAGCAACTGCCTTCTAAGCAGTCGGTCGCAGGTTCGAGTCCTGCCGCGCTCGTTTTCAACCCACCTGTTCCCGGTATTCGGGTATAACTTGATCAGAATCAGTGAACCTAATCCGTTTTCTGTCTTCTGAAAGTTTCCATCCAGGAGTTTTGTATTCCACACAAAGACTGTGTTTTTTAATCCGGAAACCCTCTGATAGCTTACTGTTCCCTGTTAAGAGTTACCTGTTCCCTAGCACGTAGTGCTATATGTGGCAGCGATCGCTTGTTTCTGTTTTGGTTTGGTTCTGGATGACCGTGCTACTGCTTTGCAAGCAGCTGTTGATAAAAACCCTCAATTCTAACTATCGTCCCTCCTGGAGCCTTTTGGTGGACTTTGGGAGGTGCGATGCGATCGCCAATTCAAAAGGTTAAGTGGTTTGTTTTATGTCTATGAGTTTTACCATAGCCATTAATGATTAGATTAGATGGAAGCAGAGGGAAAGTTATTGGTAAAATGTTGTCAACTAGATTCAAGACAAAGGACAACTAGGATATTCTTTTGATTGATGCCAAAGAGTGATTTTGAGTTCGGAACACCAGCATCCCCAACTTTGAATTTGATTTTCGTGATTGGCAATCCAATCATAGATTTTTTTTGCTTTGGTTAATGCTGATCGCTCACTACGGTAAAGTCGAGGAGTAGGGCGATATGCTTCTCCATTGATGT
Organism: Calothrix sp. MO_167.B12; assembly: GCA_030066045.1. Taxonomy (GTDB): domain Bacteria; phylum Cyanobacteriota; class Cyanobacteriia; order Cyanobacteriales; family Nostocaceae; genus Calothrix_A. The sequence continues at coordinate 1,316 of JASJCJ010000321.1, read as the reverse complement.
GTACTCCTGCAATTAGCCAATAGTCACTTCCGTCACCTTCGGGGATAATTTCTAGAAATCCACAATTATAAGGTTCGATAATTCCCAAGGTCATTTCCGAAATCACAGCACAAACCTCAAAACCATAATATACAAAGGACGAATGAGGTTTTTCTGTTCGCCACGATCAACACAAATTCTTACATATTTATTAAACCTAAGATTAAGATTATTTACAAGTTTCTGGCGGACATAAAACTTGCACTGATTTAATCACAGCATCTTCATGAAATTGGTTCGTTTTTTTAGATACTGGTGGGGGGGATTCATAGACTCCTGCAAAGGGTTGAGCTTTAGCTGAGGGACGGAAGTAAACATTACGTGGTTTGTAGTTGGCAAATTTAACATACTCCCGCGACTCATAGGAGCTGTAGGATAGTTTGGCTTTACCGTAAGCAGCCTCCGCATCTTTGAGTTTCGTTCCTGCTCCCACCCCTTTATCGGTGCGATAATCAGGATTTTCGGTGAATACGGTGGTAATCATACTGGAATTGGAAAAAGTAGTTCCAGCAGGATACAGGATATAGTATAAAGTTTTATCATTCTGGTTAACTGCGATCGCATCAACTTCGGCAATGAAGGGTGACTTCTTCTCAAAGGTAGCTTTGGAACCCAATGATTGTTTTAGTTGTCCGTAAGTCATCCCTAAGCGTACATCACCAATTCCTTGGGGAGATATGAGTTGGGAAGGATTGACATTGGTGGTACTGGGTGCTTGTGAAACCGGAGTCTCGGTAGAGGATGGGGTACTTGTTGTGGTTGGAGTTGCTGAATTTTCCCCATTCGTGGTGGTTGCTGCCCTGCAACCTGTGAGAGTCACTAAGGCGGTGACAAGGATTAGTTGGATTTGACGATAGAAGTAATTATTGTGCATTTTATGGGGATATGTAACTCAAATTTATGTTATTGACGTACTCCCTGGGATAAATCCGCAGGGATTCTCAAAGGATGTTACAAAGCAGGCTAAAGCCCTTTGAGTCGGGTTTCATCCCCTCGATAAATCCTAGGGGTTCTCACCCTCCCATTATGTTTTGATAGTTATTGTAGTGCATACTATTTTTGCCAAATCCTTTGTATATCTGGCTGTTACTAGAATTAACTGGCAAAATGTCCTAGAGCGATCGCTATTGGAAATTAGCCGTTACATAAAACTTACCCAAAACTACCTATAACTAGACAAATCTAGACATATGTCATTTTGGTGTTTACTTCTTGCTTCGACTGGGGTAGTCGGCTACTTCCCATCCACAAGCTGAAACTGTCTAACTGACAGCCGA
>JASJCJ010000108.1 GCA_030066045.1 Calothrix sp. MO_167.B12 | reverse complement strand
CTGTAGCGATAGGCTTTCTCCATATTTCACATTCTACCACTTTTCTTGTAAACGACTCAAAGGAGGCGCGCATTCCTCTCACCGTCAACCGTTCCGGTGTGACGGGAGTCTCCTGCGCGAAAATTAGATGACCATAACTTTACCAGTTAATCTATTAGCGATCGCACAAAAGTATCCCCCTATAGCTATTACTAGTACAGCTAGATGAAGTAATGTGAATAACTGTTTCTCAACTGTGAGCAAAAATTACGTTTTTGTAACATAATACAAAAAACGGGAACAAGGACTTTATTTATGCCCTACACAAACGAAGAAGGTGGTCGTCTCAACAATTTTGCTCGTGAACCTAAGGTTTACCGAGCTGAACCACCCACAGCAAATCAAAAACGCAATTATATTTTTCTGAGCATTTTAGCTCTGGCTTTAGTTGGTAGCTTAATTTTTGTTGCTTATTCAGTTTCCACTGTGAGTTAAGTATCTATATTCAAGTTAAGGTTCCGTGAGTGTGCGGAACCTATTTTGTATCTATCTGTCAATATAAAATGACTTGGAGATTTTGGATTAACCTACCAAGAAAAACGTTGAGAGCCTCCCGGCTTTAGCCGGAGGATGAAAACGGAAAACGAGCAGAGAGGATTTATCCCCCGATTAGACATCCCTAGAATCCCCGTCAATTTATTGCGGGGAGTGTCAAATTAGGAGATTTCCAGAATTGAAATTACCAACGGATGTGATTAGAGTCCCCCTAAAGTCCAAAATCCAAAATGGTATTGCTTATGCTGTGTTATATATGTGCGGATGAATACTTATAAAACCTCACTCGCCTGGGTTAACCTCTCCTTATAAAAGGAGAGGGGAAGATAGGATTGGAGTGAATCAAATAGGAATTATAAGTCATTAAGCGAACATGATATTAACCATGAACCAACATATTAATACTCAAGACTCACAAATTATCACCGCACCTACCAAAAAAATTATTCACTTAGAGCATATTTTTAAGATATATGGCAGTGGTGACACAGAAGTTCGCGCACTTAACGATGTCAATCTAATTGTGGAAACGGGGGAATATTGTTCCATTATGGGACCATCTGGTTCTGGTAAATCCACAGCCATGAATATTATTGGTTGTTTAGATCGTCCCACCTCTGGCAATTATTATCTAGATAATGTAGATGTTGCCCAAATGGATGATACACAATTGGCTCATATCCGCAATCAAAAAATCGGCTTTGTATTCCAGCAATTCCATCTTTTACCCCAACTCACCGCCCTAGAAAATGTCATGTTACCGATGGTATATGCCAGCGTATCATCCCAAGAGCGTCATGACAGAGCCACAGAAGCACTCATCAAAGTTGGTTTAGAAAAACGTCTGCATAATAAACCAACCCAACTCTCTGGGGGACAACAACAAAGAGTAGCGATCGCTCGCGCTATTGTCAACCACCCAGTATTACTTTTAGCTGATGAACCCACAGGTGCTCTTGATTCCCATACCACCCAAGAAGTATTAGCAATCTTTGGCGAACTTAATGCTAGTGGCATGACTGTGGTAATGGTAACTCATGAGTTAGAAGTGGCTCGTCATACCCAAAGAATAGCTTGGTTTATTGATGGTCAAGTAGTCCACTCCCACCTCACTCCCGATGAATTGAGCCATGTGGTGGTGTCTTAACTTATACTCTTTTCAGAAAATATTCTGAGTAATATGCAGAAATATGCAAGGGATACAAATGCATATTTTTGTTTTTTAGGCTGTATGGATAGTCGTGAATGTAGGTATGGCAAAGGTTTCAGCCAATCACGATGCATCCGGAATATTATCAAGAGGTTTACACACTCTTTACTCTTAAATAGTTTTATGTATATTTTTTACAAATTTGCCTAGTTGTTTACTCGAACATCTAGAAAAAAAACAACCAATGATTTAATATAAAAACGTGCAGCACAGATAACACAGTAATTATGCTGACACAAACAAGGGTATATTTTATTACTCTTGTGATTCCCAATAATTGACTTGCGTAGCAATTTCAATTTTACCAATAAACAATTGATTGTATGGCAATACTGGCAGTATTACCATTATCAATCCAAACTTGCGTGCAAATAACTATATTTATTTTAGGTCAATCCGTACGGCCGACGGATTGATTCTAGTAGACATTAGATTAAGTAATTTGTAGTGGCCTAACTACTATTACTTAAGAATACGCAATTGGTAGATGTGAAATTACTTTGCTAGTCAAGTTGTTCAATTACTTGAGTATATTTCTAGACATAGAAGTGACTCAATATGTACTATATCACCTCAAACAGGAGAATGTCGATGAAATTTAATCAAACATTAGCAGTTGCTGTAATTGCTGCTTCTGCTGGTATTTTCGGTATGTCCTCTGCTGCTTTGGCTGGCTCATCAATCTCTGTTGATGGTGACACTGCTACCGGAGGCAAAGATGGTGCAGCGGCAGCATTTGTACAAGCAACAATGGATGTGAATGGTACAATTCGCAATCTTAATGTGGGTGTAGCAGCAGGTGAAGACTCAGCAGCGGTTACTGGAAGTATGATATTGAGACCAAATGGTAAGAAAATTTTTGATGCTAGTGCAGCAGCAGGTGAAGCCAATGAGGCAAAAGTAGTCGGTGCAGATGGTAGTAAAATCAAGCTAAAAGATGATCTAGGACTGTAGAGGTTTGTAGGATTTAATCAGCTGAAAACAAAGATGAAATCTATTACTTAGGTACTCTTCATGTCTCATAACTATTAGCTGGATTGAACTAGCACTTTCTAGCAATTGATTATGTAGACATTTCTGGAGTCATGATGCATCCCCAATCAATAATTTAGTATTTTATCTGAATTTAGAATGGGTATGCATCCACTAACTAATTTTCATTTTTTATCTTGATATAGCCAGGACTTATAAATCCACAGTCATCAACCCGGTTTTTTATAGATTTCTATTGTTAACAACAATGATTTCTTATAGGAACCGGGTTTATTTATTCACATATTCCACCACAATATTATCCTTGATGCAGCAGAGATTGAAATACTTAAGTTAACGTGAGTTCGGAGTTCGGAGTTCGGAGTTCGGAGTTAAAATTTACCTGAACTCTGTCGAATTCATACTGATTTACGAAGTTTAGGTTAATTGTTGAGTTTATTCTCAACTATTTGGTCAGTGACTCCTGACTTGAATTGTACAAATCCTTGATTCATAAGGGTTTTAGCATCAAAATTTCGTCGAACTCACGTTTAAGTTATAACTAAGATGAACCTTGCCCACCTTAACCTTCAACTTCATTACTGCAAGATATGTGTTACTTGAAAACTATGATTATCTGGCTAATTATTATTAATAACTGACACACCTAAAAATGTAGGTTGGGTTGAGCGATAGGGAAACCCAACAAAGCTTTACTGGTGTTGGGTTACTCTGCTCCAAGCCGCTGTTGCGTCTACATTCTTCAACCCAACTTACACCTATTGCACTATTTTAGCTGTGTCAATCCACTACACTTTCATGATTATGTTATGAACACGCTCTAAAAAGCTGATTTGAATAAAATAGTAAATGCATTATTACTTATATCCAATTGATTACCCTCAGCATCGGTTCCAAATTGATATTCATTATTAGCCCAGGAAATTGAAAAAATATGATTTTTTATTTTGCCTAATCTTAAACTGGCACTAGCTCCATAACGAGAAGTACTGCGACTCTCATCAATGGGTTTATAATATGCCGATACTTGAAAATTATTACTAAATCTAATTCCTACATTAGCTAATAAATAACTATCAACGGAATTTGGTAATATATCTCCAAAATAATTAAACAATCCCAGAGAGACTGAGCCAAATTTAACTGTTGCCCCTAGCCTAACTGAACTAGCAGAATTACTAATATTTACACCATTTACTTTCGTATTACCATCGAAAGCATAATTAAATCCAGTAGAAAGTAACAGTAAAGAATTCTTGCTCAGGTTGATTCTTTTGGAAATACTACCCTGTATTTTACTATAATAATCTCTATCGGGGTTGGTATATGCTATTCCTCCTAATGAATAGCTCCAAGCATTGCGTGTATTTCTCGTAAAATCTACACCAAGATATGCTTTGATTTGTTCTGAAGTAATTAAGCCTCCATAGTATCTAAAAATATCTTGGCTATCGGTAATATTGCCGCTAAAACTAATATGTGGATAATAATTTGTTACCTCTTGGAAACTACTAGAGCTGACAAAATTAGCATCTCGTTGCAATCCTGTGACATAAACTTGGTTGTAAATATTATCTAGAGTGGCATTGGAAAAAACTTGATCGTCTATTACTGAGATTACATTATTGTCAAATTCGGCTGCACCTTCTGAACCACCTGCAGCGATAATTCGAGGATCACCTATAATTTCATAACGAGATTTACCAGAAAGCTTAATTTTTTTGATTGGAGAAAGGCCAAACCAGATACTGTTAAATCTAGCAGCAGGAATTTGATTACTATTTTTAACCTTTTGTGTTGGAGTTTTTGCTGATCCAAGACCAGCATGATAAATGACTTTACTATTGATTGGTTGACGCACATTGTTAACAGCAAAAAATAAATTACGATTAATATTTCTATTAGCAGGCTTTACCCCAGGTTTAATCTGAGGCTCAGCATTAGGTAAAAAAATATGAGCAAGTTGTAAGCCAGAGTTCAGTAAAAAGTTGTCATCATTTAATATAAATCCAAAACCACGTACTGTACGACCAACGACAGCTTTTCTATCATTGGCTTTAAAAACCTGTCTCACTGTAGAATAAAATGCCGTAGGTGTATTTTTAATAGTTTCTTCCCTAGTTACAAAAGCTCTATCAGATTGAGTATTTCCAAATGAAGAACCAGTATTAGGAAAAGATAAATTTACACCAATTTCTTGTCCTTCAGCTCCAGATTGGAAACCAGGTTCTTGGATAGCAGCAAATGATTCTGGAGTTACTATCTCACCAAATTTAGAAGGCTGCAAAAAGGATGTTGGTTGTAGAGATGCAGGGTCGAAAAAATTTTCATCAGTAAAAATACTAGGAGTAAAAGTACAGAGGTTATCTGGATCTTCAATACAGGAAGCAATCAAACTTAACTGAACATCTATACCTGTCAAAGTTTGTGGTTGTTTAGTACTAACTTCCACTTTCCTATTTCTATTTACTGTTTGCAACTGTATATAACGACCTGTTTGCTTCCTCAGAAGGATATTTTCCCTGCTCACACTTTTTTCAATTTCACCATCTATCTTCAGAATTCCATTAACATTAAAATTAGTATTACGATCATCACCAAAACTAACAGCACCAAAAATCTCACCTGTTGTTAAATGATTAATAACTTGGTCATTAAGTATTAATTGTGTTGTCAAAGGATGTACTTTTTTATTTGGAACTATATGGGGTGGATCGATATATTTTGGATCGCCTGAGGGTTTTTCTTTATCTTTTATAACTGCTGGTTTTTTATCTAGTTTCGCCACCAAAGGAAAATTTCTGGAATCATCAGACTTTGTGGATATTTGCTGTTTCTCTAGTTCTGCAACTCCAGTTTGTTTGTGTAAACTTCTACTAGAAAATTCTGGTTGTCCGATATTAGTGGGAACACAAGGTTTTTGATTAATTTTATTAGAGGTTAAATCTACCAGCTTCGGAAACTCTACATCTCCAATATTTACGGGAGTACAAGGCTGTTTATCGCTATTCTCAGAGCCTAAGTCCGTTACTCTTGTCTGCTGAACTAATAAAGTCTTCTGATTCTGGGAATAACCTCCCAACTCTGATAAATCCTGAAAAGATTCCGGCTCGGGAATGGAGACAGATATAGAGTCAGGTGTATTAACTGAATAGGGATTTGATGATGATTCTGATTTGCTAAATTCTCCAATTGATGCTTTTTGATTATCCTGGCTAAAAACTGTGTCAGGAAGCATAACAACTGCTGAAGTCAGAAAAAGTATATGCTTTAATCTAAGAGTAACAGTACCCATGCAAAATACAGTGGTTGTATTTTTATTGATAAACTGTTACCTTCATCCTGAAAAATTGGTGATTTTCCGTATAATTTATCTGCGAAAAGGATTTTTTTGCAGTAATTTTACATAGGTTCTCTGTTAGTTTATACCTCTCAAGACAAAAAAATATCATACTCAGGCTTGCCCGCTTCCTTACAGCAGGGAGCGAGACGCTCCCACTACAATTGTCTACCTATCAGAACGTTTCATTTGTTGCCAGGGGGTTTAATATAGCTGTAGCCATTTTGATTAGGACATTAGACTTCTGTTGGAAATTAAATATGCGGAGCACCAAAACCCTTGTTCGGTGACGTAGCATTGCTACGTCTCTACATTCTTTTCCACCAAAGGTCTATTGAAATGGGTATAAGCAAGTGGAGAATCTTGGAATCTATGTCCTAACTTACCTGGCTATAGCTATAATGTGTGACTTTTGACCAAAAAAATTGGATACAAGCTCTCAGATACCCCTATTTCACATCTTGCACCATAAGATTATTGAGAAAATTATCGTATGTAACCCTTATTATTTCGTAGGGTGGGCAATGCCCACCTTACGCTTATTGAGAAAGTGCAAGATATGTGGAGAGGAAAAAATACTTTCTGAGCTTCAAGCCCCTAGATACCCTACACCGAATGCTACGCTTACATTGATGGGGAAACTGATAACTGAAATGATTTCCCCTTCCCGGGGGTGCTAGCTCCTCACTCCTGACTATTTTTAAGGTAGGGTGGATACTGAATAGTGGATACTGAATAAATGATGACCGTTAACTGAATATCATGCCAGAATCCACCATACAACCAGTAAACCAAAATACCAAGCTCGGATGGACATTGGAGCAACGAGATCCTCAATTTATTGAATTCCTAATGCCCATTTGGGAGTGGTTGTATAACAACTATTTTCACGTGCAAACCAGTGGATGGCATCATATTCCCAAAGGTCAAAAAGTGCTGATGGTTGGTTCCCATAATGGGGGATTAGCTGCTCCTGATATGCCGATGATGATGTATGACTGGTTTCGCAGATTTGGCACGGAACATCCTGTATATGGACTGATGCATCCGATTATCTGGGAAGTTTTTCCAGCGGTAGCCCAAATGGTAGCCAAAACAGGAGCTGTTGTTGCCCACCCGAGAATGGCTTACACTGCTCTACGTTCTGGAGCTAGTGTACTGGTATATCCTGGAGGGGCGCAAGATGTGTTTAGACCCCACCATCAACGTAATCAAATTCATTTTGCTGGGCGTAAAGGGTTTATTAAACTGGCACTGAGAGAGAAAGTCCCCATTGTTCCCATCATTTCCTGTGGGGCGCACGATACCTTGTATGTCATAGCTGATGGTTACAAATTAGTCAGTCAACTACATGAATGGGGAATGCCTTGGCTATTCGGTTTAGATCCCATAGTGTTCCCAATTTATCTCGGATTACCTTGGGGATTAGCCTTAGGTCCTCTACCTCATATACCTTTACCAGTACCTATGCATACTAGGGTTTGTCCGCCCATTATCTTTGAACGCTATGGTAGAGAAGCAGCTTGCGATCGCAACTATGTAGATCAATGTTACGATATAGTGCGATCGCAAATGCAGCAAGAGTTGGATGCTTTGGCAAGGGTAGCTAAAACACGTATACATTGCCTTTTTGAGAAATAATCCAAAATCCAAAATACTATAACCTATAGTTAAGGCTCGCAAGAGGTAAAAAACTGATGGTTGAGCAAGTTTTAGTCAATGATGATAATTTCTATATCCCAGATGCCAACCAGTTAATCACTTCCGTGCTATCAACCATCAACCATCAACTATCAACTATCAACCATTTTCTAGCTAGTCTCTCACGGGAAAATTCCATAACCAAGGATGAAAATGCTTTGTGACTAACTCTTCAAGGGCGCACGCAATGCGCCCCTACAGACTCCGCGCCATCAACTATCAACTATCAACTATCAACCATTTTCTAGCTAGAAGGAAAGAGGATTTAATTGTTTATTACTTGTTATATCAAATCCGATAGCATCTGAATGATAAAAAACCGCAAAGACGCAAAGGACGCAAAGGAAGAGGAAGAGAGAGAGTAACTGAAATAATTCCGATACAAACGGAAACGATATTACTTGTTTGACCGATCCCAACGCCAGAAAAATACCATCAGTGCAATCAATCCTACTTGAATTGCTAAATTAGGCAAAGCATTACCAACATCTCGTCCTGCCAACGCCTGCAAACCAAAAATGAATGCACCAATGCCACCGGAAGCACCAAAGGTCAGATATATAAACTTTCGCAAACCCCGATAAGGTGATACTGCTTCTGCTTTGAGGCGATTATATTGTGCCGATGTGAATTTTCCGGAGGTGCGATTTGGAGAATTTGGCTGTACCATGATGCTAGTAATGTTATAATTATCAACTGTTTGTGCCGATGTGGCTCAGTGGTAGAGCACTCGATTCGTAATCGAGCGGTCGCGGGTTCAAATCCCGCCATCGGCTTATGTAAAAATGAGGTTGGTTAGGTCTAAGGGAACTCCAGGAAATAAATTATCCCACAAGAGGGGTTGACAGTTGACAGTGAAGTTTACACGTTTTGTTGCCTGATAACTATGGGATGTTTTTTATCTGGAAGTCCTTAACTGTACAACAGGTGTACGGTGACACATTATTTTTCATCGGTGATATATTGTTGTCATCAAGACAAATTAGGGATCGTCTTCTTGTTGTGGAGCGTTGGATAATTGATGTATGAAGTTAGCAGAGTTACCAAAAGAAGTGATTGATGACCTTTCTCAAGAAGATAAGTGGAGATTAGATATTGACCCTGGATTTGATGCCAAGCATGAATTTTGGATGAATTGGGGACATTTTATTGCTTTACCAGAAGAACCGCCCTCATATTATCAGAAGACTGAAGATGATCTAGCAGAGTTTATCAATTTTCAGGGCTTTGATGTTCTTTTACCAGTTAGCCGTTCCCATCATCCTGATATTGAATTAATTCGTCTAATTCCCAGTGCAGATGAAAATACGCTAACGCTATATTTACACGATTCTTTTTACAAAGATTGGTTTACAGATGAATGGGGTGCAAGATATGGTTTTTTGGCTGTAGCTGACTGTTATCAAAAAGTTAACTGCAATTTTTATTTAGCGAGTTATTATCATTTTTGTTATTTGACTAATGAAGATTATGAAATCGCCAGACAAATAATGCAACGGAAATTAGCGAATTGATAAAAGAAGTTATTCCTCGCTCCCATGCTCTGGGTGGGAGCATAAATTACGAGGCTCCGCCTCAATTTATCATCAAAGGAGCCGGAGCCTCCGAATACGCATTTCCACCCTCTGGCTGGAAACGAGATTTTCAAAGGTTTTTAGCTTAAGTACCCTCTACAGGTTAGTTCCTAACCTGGTTTTTCTAAGAAGAAGTATTAACAAAGTCTCTTTTTTGGCAAATATTTCTGCTTTGGCCTCCATACCTGCTTTTAGGGGGTAACGCTTACTTTTTTTCTGGAGATAGGGTTTTTCTGGCTCAATAGTCACCTCATAATAAGAGCCTGTGACTGGATTATTCTCCTCTGTTGATGGCACTATTGCATCCGGTGTAATGGCTCTGACGGCTCCTTTGAGAATCCCGTAGTCTGTGTAAGGATACGCAGATATACGCATTTTTACTTTGCCAACCTGACAATTTTTTACCAGTTCTGCTTGACAGATATTAACTTTACGAATGTCGGCCACGGGGATTTTGGCTTTGACAACTAAATCTGCGTCTTGGGGAGCAATTTGAGCGATCGCATTTCCAGGATTAACTACTTGTCCGGGATTTCTCAATTTCAGTTTGAGGATAGTCCCTCCCTGTGGTGCGCGAATAATAGTTTTTTGCAAGTCTTGCTCGACTTGTTTGAGTTCCTGGTGGTAGCGGCTGAGTTGATTAGTCATTGCTATCAGTCGCTGCTGTAGGCTTTGCCGCTCTTTCCTTAAACTTGCTAGGGTTGATTCCCCTTGAGCTTGTTTTTGGATAATATTTTGTTGCGCGATCGCTAAATTAGCGGTGTTAGGATTAATACCAACTTGGGCACGTTGTAATTTAGCTTGGGCAGCTTTGAAGGCTTTTTCTTTCTCTTTAAATTGTAGGGAAGAAACAGCCCCAGTTTTGCTTAACTGTTGATACCGCTTCACTTCTTCTTTTGCTAATTCTAAAGCTGCTGAGGCTGATTGAATTTCAGCTTGGGTGACAATCTGCTTGTCTTGGTATTCCCGTTGAGTCCGACTTAACTGTGCTCGTGCAGATGCGATTGCTCCCTTGATTCCAGTAGTTTCAGCCGCTATTTGAGCATTTAATTCCTTGAGTTGAGAATTTAACTGAGTAAGTTGTAATTTGTGCTGTTGAATGTTGAGATTAATTTGATTTTTTTTACCGTCAAGTTGAGAGTTTTCAATCTGAGCAAGTTTTGTTCCCTGAGTAACTCTTTGATTCTCCTGGACGAAAATATGACTAATTACTCCTGAGGCTCCAGCTTCAACAATTTTAATTTCCCCAATAGGGCGAATAATTGCTGTTGTTTTCACAGCTATGGGATATTTAATGGTAGCAGCAAGTAAGACGGTAATCCCACCAGCCCCCAGCAAAATTAATCCTCCTAATTTCGCCCAATTACTGACTTTGGGTAATAATTCTTCATGGTTTTTTTGAATTGGCATTGGCAATTATAACCAGCTCATATGAGTCATCCGAAATATATCGTCAATACTACACATTCATAGACAGGTAAAATGGTGTACACTGCACTTATTATATATCTTTAATTGTTTGCCAAATATCTTTAAGTGGCAATACTAATTTTCAGGTTTTTTAAAATATATTTAGATATGCCAACTGATTATTTATGTGTGAAGTTAATTATATTACAGCTAGTATTATGTCCTAATTTTATTTCTGTTGTGTAGTAATTATATTTTCCATTATGCCACAGATATAAAATAGAATAGCCACTGGAATTGAATAAATCAAACAAGTCTATATCCCTTATAAACTATAGTTTTCATGGTTCTATATATGGGCTATGCAGCCAAATTCTCAATTATTCGGCATCAACCGTGATTTACGAGCCATATTATTTTAATTGGACTTAATACTATATTCTGGATGTCAAATTAATAATATCAGGGTATATTAACAAATAGCATCAACACTGAATTATGGTATTTAAATAATATGTAAACAAGCAAACAATGTTATTGCTAAAACATGAGTTTTAATTATTTACGGTTGATAAATTAGCGAAGAAAATATCTAATAAATATACGGTTAGCTTGTGAATTATGGAATTGACAAACAAGCTGTATATAATTAATAAAGGAGCGGACAAAATGGTTGAATTTCATACTGAAGAAAACATTTTGACAAAATTATCAGCAGAAGAAGAATCTGCGATCGCAGGTGGTCATGGTTATGGCTATGGTCGTAGATATAGATATGGCTATGGTCGTAGATATAGATATGGCTATGGTCGTAGATACGGATATGGCTGTCGTCGTGGTCACTATGGTTATTAATGATTAGACTAAGTTGATAACTTTATAGATTATCAATTTAAGCATTAGTGGTTATACCATTTTGGATTTTAGATTTTGGATTTTGAAAGGACTACTAGATCAGCTTTTCAATTTCCCATATATCTCAATCTTTATAACCACGAGCTAATTTGGATTGTTTGAATTTGATTTAGGGTTTTTAACATTGATAAATTATCGGTGTTAACAGCCCTATTTTTTCGATTCTATTGCACTTGAACAATTAGTTTTGCTATCGAAAAGGATTTACACTGATAATGAAATATAAATTAGTGAAACAGTCAAGTGAGGAGGACTGTGGAGCTGCTTGTGTTGCTTCTATTGCTAAATATTATGGACATAATTTTGCCATTAACCACATTCGAGAAGCAATAAATACAGGGAAAAAAGGTACTACATTATTAGGTTTACGACAAGGAACTGAGGCTTTAGGTTTTCATGCTGAATCAGGGAAAGTGGCACCGAATGCAATTCCCCATTTGACAGATAAGCTACTACCAGCAATTATCCACTGGCAAGGCTGTCACTGGGTAGTTTTATATGGAAAACGTGGTAAAAAATATGTAATTGGCGATCCGGCTGTAGGTATTAGGTATATTTCTTACGAGGATTTAGTTGATAGTTGGGAAGATGGAGTTTTATTATTACTCAAACCAAATAAACAGCGATCGCTTGTACAATCAAGTCAGTCTCATTCTGGTAGTGGGTGGAACTCTTGGGAGAAATTTTGGCAATATATCTTAAATTACCAAGGTATATTACTAGAAGGTTTGTTATGTGCCTTTGTCATTGGTGCTTTATCCTTAATTTATCCTTTTTTCCTGCAAATTCTCACTGATGATGTCTTAGTTAGAGGAGATAAAGACTTTCTCAGTGGGGTAGTGTTAGCAGTGGTAGCAATGTATATTTTTACCCGTGGTTTAGGGTTAGTTGAGAATGTTCTCATTGCTCATTTTGCCCAGCACTTTCAGTTAAATTTGATGTTCGAGTTTGGGCGACAAATTTTACACTTACCCCTAAGTTACTATGAATCTCGGCAGAGTGGGGAAATAGTTAGCCGTCTGACAGATATTGAAGAAATTAATAAGTTAATTTCCCAAGCTATTATCAATTTACCCATTCGGTTATTGATTGCACTGGTTTGTTTAGTATTAATGTTATTTTATAGCTGGAAGTTAACCATAGTTGCTATATTTATTGCTGGGTTAATGACCTTATCTACAGTTGTTTTCATTCCCAAACTGCAACAGAAAACCCGCGAACTGATGGTTCTAGAGGCTGAAACCCAGGGAGTACTAGTAGAGACATTTAAGGGTGCATTAACTATGAAAACAATTACCGCCGCACCTTATTTCTGGCAAGAATTACAAAGTAGATTCACCAGAATTACCAAATTAGCATTAACAACGATTCACATTGAAATTATTAACAAACAATTCTCCGGTTTAGTTTCTGATATTGGTGGAGTAGGCTTGTTGTGGATTGGTAGTGGTTTAGTTTTTAGTCAAGAATTAACCATTGGTCAATTAATAGCTTTTGTCAGCTTGAATAATAATATAGTGAGTTTACTGGATACTGTGATTGATTTTGTGGATGAATTCGCCAGTACCAAAACAGCTTTATCTCGATTACAGGAGGTATTAACATTTCCCCCGGAAAATCAGCAGCAACAACCAAATCAATATCCTACCATTAGGCAACGCACTGATATAATCTGCGATGGATTAGACTTTCATTATCCTGGTAGAGAACACTTACTGCAAGATTTCTCCCTCATCATCCCTGGAGGTAAAGTTACCGCTTTGGTAGGTAGGTCTGGTTGTGGTAAAAGTACCCTAGCAAAATTAATTGCCGGTTTGTATCCTCTGGAACATGGAAATATATATTTTGGAGATGAGGAACATTCGCAAATACCTCTGGATTGTTTGCGTCAACAAATTGTTCTCGTACCCCAAGAAGCGCACTTTTGGAGCCGTTCGATTATGGAAAACTTTAGCTTGGGGTATGATGTCAGCTTAGAAGAGGTTATGGAAACTTGCCAAGTTACCCAAGCCGATGAATTTATAGAACGACTACCAGAACAGTATCAAACAGTTTTGGGAGAATTTGGTGCTAACCTTTCTGGAGGACAAAAGCAAAGACTAGCGATCGCTCGTGCTATTATCAATGATCCACCCATTTTGATTTTAGATGAGTCTACGGCAGGATTAGATCCAGCAAGTGAAGCGGAATTTTTAAATCAATTATTACACAATCGTCTCGGTAAAACTACGATATTAATTAGTCATCGTCCCCAGGTAAATAATCGTGCTGACTGGGTTGTATTATTGGAAGATGGTCAGGTGAAGCGAACAGGTACCCCGGAAGAATTACGCTGTTTAGAAGATGATCATTTGTATTTTTTGAGTCCCTAGTGTGGCGGCTGGTTAGTCAAGCCCCAACCCAAACTACGCCTAGGGTATGTTTTCAAACCCCTAAAACCCTCAGGCTAAAGCCTGGGGCTACACGATCAAAGCCTGCCTACGCAGGCTAAAAACCCTAATTTTTCGTAGTCCGCGTAGGCGGACTTTGTACGTGTAGCCGCACCCTTCTAGGGTGACGGCGACTTTGAAAACACGCCCTAGCGAGAGTGATTTCAAAGGGATAATCAGTCCATATTGCTACGAAGAAATTCCAGATTATTGCGAACAGTAACAGTATTAGGGTGTTCTGTCCCTAACCGTTGCTCAAAAATCATCAATGCTTTTTGATACAGGGGTTCCACTTCACTATACCGTCCTTGGGAGTAGTAGAGAAGAGCCAGATTGTTGTAACTGGTAGCGACATCAGGATGTTCTTCTCCCAGGAACTGTTGCCTGAGTGATAAAGCTTTTTGATACAGAGGTTCTGCTTCTGTGTATCGTCCTTGGGAATAATAGAGAAAAGCCAGACAGTTGTAAGATGTGGCAATATCAGGATGTTCTTCTCCCAGGAACCGTTGCCTGAGTGATAAAGCTTTTTGATACAGGAGTTCGGCTTCGCTGTACCGTCCTTGTTCAGAGTAGAGTCCTGCCAGACAATTGTAAGATGTGGCAACATCGGGATGTTTCTCTCCTAGGAACTGTTGCCTTAGTGATAAAGCTTTTTGATACAGAGGTTCGGCTTCTGTGTAACGTCCTTGGTCTGAGTAGAGTCCTGCCAGATTGTTGTAACTGGTAGCGATATAGGGATTTTCTTCTTTCAAGCGAGTTTGTAGCACTGATACGCACTGCTTACGCCAAGGCTCTGCCAATGCATATAATCCTTGTCCTTCATAAAATCTGCTTAACCCCTCAAACACCCAATATAAATCTTCATCAATCACCACTGCTATCAGATGTTCTGCTACCTCTATCAGATGGGGTATAGCATCTTTAACCGATTCAATCTCTGTCATGACAGGATTTTCAGGAATTCTTTTTTCAACCGCTACCATTGCCGCAGCGAAAGCCTGCTTCAACTCATCGGCTGATGGTGTTAACTCTAACTTTGCTTGTAGGAATTGGCGGATTAGAGGATGAATTTTATAACTACTTTCTCTATCTTCTAATCGCTGTATTAAATAATGCTTATATAGTTGTTTTTTGGCTTTGTTAATATCAGCTTTATTCCCATCCAATCTCTGACAGATAGATGTAACCAAACCCCAAGGAATTACATCTGGAGCAAACAAACTTAATAACTCCGCCACCCCTTGTGTCATGGCATCTAGCTTCTGCCAACTTAATTCAAATGCAGCTTTAACCCCTCGCTGTGCTGTAGTCCAACTCTCCGATGAATATTCTAGTGCTTCATCATTCAATCGCTGTTGTTCCAGACTTGCTAACATTTCTGACAATGATAAATCCGGGTCATCTGCTAGATATCGCCCGACTAATTCTAACCCCAATGGCAGGTATCCCAACCACTTACATAATTCTGCTGCTGTTTCTCTTTCCTTCTCTACTCGCTTTTTCCCTACCAACACTACCAGTAGTTCTAAAGATTTCTCGGGGGACAATATATCTAAGGGTATCTCTTCCACAATATTGGGATCGAGATTGCGTAGTCTGGTAGTAATCAGCAGACGAAAACGGTTATTTGTTGGTAGTAGTTGCTGACAACTGCCTAAATCCGTGACATCATCCCAAACAACTAATATCAATCCTTCCTCAGGTTGCCAATTGTCCCAACACCAGATAGCTTGTTCAGATACCGTGAGCTGTCTTTCTCCTATCTGTTGGGGAATTTCTCCTTGATTATCCACATAAAACTGATAAAACTGGATAATCTCTGCTGCCAGATTAGTATCTCTGGCATTTAACCAGCAAATCCCCCCTGGATAATCAGCTTCATGTTGTCTTGCATACTGGGTTGCTAATTCCGTCTTACCTACTCCCCCCATACCAGCAATAGCAGAAATTGCCACTGCATTAGATTGTTGTAGCTTCTCATGCAGCAGTTTCATTTCCTTTTCTCTGCCAACAAAGGTTTTAACGCCTTTATATGGAATATATCTGGGGGATTTAACTTTGCCCGTTCCCCGTTCAGGCGACTCTAGTCAAAAGGTTTGATGAATATTCTGATTCTGAATAGAACTGTTCTGGTTTACAACCCCAATGTTTCCAACTGTGTCTGCTATCCTTGTATTATCCCCTGCCATTGGTTGTTGTACAGCATTTGATGCACCAGGAGGTAATTGTAGTTGGGAAGGTAAGTGTTGGATAACAAACTTTTTGACACCGAGATAAACTAAGTCATTTTTTTGAGGCTTGGCAATAGAATTGTGATCAAATGGCACTGCAACAGGCTTTACATCCTTAATCCCTGGGTTAGCACTATCCTCATCCACAACCAAAATTCCATGTATAGGCTGAGTTTCATAAAAAACTTTGGTATCAATTACTAAACTCTCAACATTTTGCCGATACCATTCATTGAGACTACGTAACTCAGGGGCATGGGCTTTTAATTCTTCAACATTGACAGTGGGTCTTGCTAAAACACCAATATTATCGATTAAATTAGCCAAATGGGAACCTGTGTGTGGGGTGGATAAAAATACAATCCCTTTAGTCATCCTCGTCTGGGGCGTTTTTGTTTAGCTGGCTAGTCGGTTTGTTTGGGGGCTGCGGCTCCCTTTTTTTGGGATGATAGAAAGCGATCGCATGGACTTGTTTTCACAGAATCTTCAAACAAGTGGGAAGGGGAGCATTCCACTTACCGCAGAATTTTTGCTTAAAAAATAGATCACTTCGGAGAATAACCAGGATAATAAAACATAATTATTTTGCTCGCACCTAATTATCGGTATTATCAGCCACAAGCACTGAACATAGCTGGTGAGAGCTAATTTTACTCAAGTGATAGACTTATGAACACAGAACAAACCACAGATAATAACAACCTTCCCCAAACAATCCGCATCGGTGTTTTGGGTTTTGGTGGACTCGGACAAGCTGCTGCTAGAGTCATAGCACCAAAACGGGAAATGATTTTAGTCGCAGCCGCAGATAAAGGTGGTTATGCATACTCCGTTGAAGGTTTAGACGTACAAGCATCCATTAAAGCTTACCAATCTCAAGGTTCTGTGGGTTATTTAGAACCAGCAGGTACCATCAGCAACAATAGCATTCAGGATTTACTTGCTAGCAATCATTCAGTGGATGGCTATTTTCTGGCTTTACCCAACTTACCCAATGATTTTATTGCTTCTGTCACCAAGCAATTTATTCAATCTGGTTGGCGTGGGGTGTTAGTAGATGCAATTAAACGCACCAGCGCAGTAGAACAACTACTGGAGATGAAAGCAGAATTGCAAGCTGCGGGAATTACTTACATGAGTGGGTGTGGTGCAACACCAGGACTATTAACAGCAGCAGCAGCCGTAGCTGCCCAAAGCTATGCCGAAATCCATCAAGTCAAAATAACCTTTGGGGTGGGGATTGCCAACTGGGAAGCTTACCGCGCCACCATCCGGGAAGATATAGCCCATATGCCCGGTTACACAGTGGATAGTGCCAGAACCATGACAGATGAAGAAGTAGAAGCACTGTTAGATAAAACCAACGGCGTACTGACCCTAGAAAATATGGAACACGCCGATGATATCATGTTAGAACTAGCAGGAATTTGCGATCGCGATCGCGTCACTGTGGGTGGTGTAGTTGATACCCGTAATCCCAAAAAGCCCCTCAGTACTAATGTGAAGATTACCGGCCGCACCTTTGAAGGCAAAATTTCTACCCATACCTTTACTTTAGGGGATGAAACCAGTATGGCTGCCAACGTTTGCGGACCAGCCTTTGGTTATCTCAAAGCAGGTGTAAAACTGCATCAACAAGGCATTCATGGTTTATTTACCGCCGCTGAAATCATGCCCTCGTTTGTCAAGTAAGTTCACATCTTGCACCACATGATTATTGCGAAAATTATCGCCTGTAACCCTTATTATTTCGTAGGGTGGGCAATGCCCACCTTACGCTTATTGAGAAGGTGCAAGATATGTGTAAGGGAATACCAAAAAAACAAATTATCCCGTAGGGGCACGGCATCAGTAAGATGATTCTCATAACGGTAAAAATTGTGTATGCCGTGCCCTTGCCTGGGTGAAGTAAGCAATAAGTAAAAAGTAACTGGTAACAGCCAGAGGCTCTATATTCTGGTTCCCAGGCTCAGCTTGGGAACCAGGGAAAGGAGGCTCCGCCTGCTGGTGATCCCAAGCAGATTTGAGTCAGGCTGGGCAGATTTGAGGAACTTTTCTGAAACCCTGAAAGTCATCGGTAAAAATAATTCTAAGCACCAAGATCCACCGATAAATATATCAAACACTGTACTAAACAGTACATATAAATCTACAACTAATCAATAAAATTAACCATTCTTTAAATTATATTTAAACATTAATTAAACGCTTCATAACTATAAATAGTATGTCTTTGTTTTTTACTAGAAGCTGAAGTACTCATTCTATTCTTAAATACAAGGTGAATATGGCTTTTTTCACCATTATGAATCGCGCCTTTACGACTTCAGCAATAACAACATCTATTGCCTTTTTACCCTTATTTACATCAATTGCCCAAGGGCAAACCGTAAATGGTGCAGGAGCAACTTTCCCTCAACCACTGTATGTAAAATATGCTCAGGAAGTGAGAAAAACGCATCCAAACTTGAAAATTAATTATCAAGGGATTGGTAGCAGTGGTGGCATCAGACAAACTATTGCTGGTACTGTGGATTTTGGTGCTAGTGATGCGGCAATGACTGATGCAGAGATGGCTAAGGTCAGGGGAGGTGTAATTCTTGTTCCGACTGCGGGAGGTGCTGTTTCCGTGGTTTATAATCTCCCTGGTGTAAGTAATCTCAAACTATCTCGTACCACATTACCAGGGATTTTTTCCGGTCAAATTACTAAATGGAACGACCCAAAAATTAAAAAAGATAATCCTGGGGTCAATCTACCCAATGCAGCAATTAAAACCGTAGTGCGTGCTGATGGTAGCGGTACTAGCTTCATTTTTACTAATCATTTGAGTGTTATCAATCCCTACTTTAAAGGCAGAATTGGTACTAGTAAAAAACCAAAATGGCTAACAAAGAGTCTTAAGGGTAAAGGAAATGCAGGTGTAGCGGCTTTGGTGAAACGCACTCCTGGTTCTATTGGTTATGTTAACTACGAATATGCCGCAGTTAATAATCTCAAATCAGCCCAAGTACAGAACAAATCAGGACAATTTGTAGCTCCTTCTTTACAGGCTGCCAATCAGGCTTTATCCAGCGTCAGTTTCCCCAGTAACTACCGAGTTTTTGTCGGGGATTCGACACAAGGATACCCCATTGTCGGTCTAACTTGGATGTTAGTTTACAAACAATACTCCAGTCCAGCTAAAGCCCAAGCGGTGAAAAAATGGGTGGAGTGGGTTCTGACCAAAGGTCAAAATTATAATGGTCAGCTTAACTACACTAGGATTCCTAGTAGCGTGGCGAGTCAGGTAATACAGACAGTTAAAAGCAATGTCAAGTAATTAATTTATAAATTTCGTTATTTCACATCTTGCACCACAAGATTATTGATCAAATCAAAGTCTGAAAACCTTATTTTATCGTAGGGTGGGCATTGCCCACCTTACCATTACTGAGAAGGTGCAAGATATGTGTTATTCTCCTCGCCCGGTGGGATAGCTTTTGCCTATCCTACTTTTTTCCATAGTTAACACAGATTTGTATATGACTAAACAGTAATCGGTATTAAGCCCCCAAATTAGAATTGAGAATTTAAAAATTTTCCCCCAACTGTATTCTTAATTCTGTCTTGATTTATGGATGGGGAAACTGATAACTGATAGCTGATAACTGATAACTGAAATGACAAATCCATCGAGACAAGTTGTAAATTCTGGAAATATTGATATCACTGATACCAAGGGAATAAATTTCCTTCTAGAAACAGGATTCAATTGGTTAGTTCATGGTTTTGCTTTATTGACTGTAGCCGTCCTGTTTTGGATGAGTTGGGTCATTTTTCAACAAGCTTATCCATCAATCGCTAAGTTTGGTTTGGGGTTTTTGTGGAGTCAAGAATGGGATGTTTCTGGTGATATTTTTGGTGCTTTGCCCTATATCTATGGAACCTTAGTAAGTAGTACCCTCGCTTTAATATTGGCAGTACCAATTGGTTTAGCAGTAGCTTTAGTCACTACGGAAGATTTTTTACCAAGATGGGTGAGATCGCCTATTGCTTTGTTAGTGGAACTAATTGCTGCTATTCCCAGTGTAATTATTGGTTTGTGGGGAATTTATATTCTAATTCCGTGGCTCAATCCTTTACAAGTATGGCTATTTCAACATTTGCAATTCATCCCTTTATTTAGTACTGAACCTTTTGGTCAGAGTATGTTAGTTGCAGGGATAGTTTTAGCAATTATGATTTTGCCAACCATGGCCGCAATTAGTCGTGATGTATTGTTAGTAATTCCTCAAGAATTAAGAACTGGCTCTATGGCTTTAGGCTCTACACGTTGGGAAGCTATTTTTAAAGTTCTTATTCCTGCTGGGGCTTCCGGTATTTTGAGTGCAGCAATGCTGGCTCTAGGTAGAGCTTTAGGGGAAACTATGGCTGTAACAATGGTAATTGGTAACTCTTCTGTGATTAGTATTTCCTTACTCGAAGCAGGCTATTCAATTCCAGCAGTATTAGCTAATGAATTTCCAGAAGCAGATAGTACATTACACATTGGTTCTTTAACTTATTTAGGGCTAATTTTGTTTGCTTTAACCCTGGCAGTAAATATTGGTGCAGTGCTAATTATACAGTTACTTCGTGGCAAACAACAATCATGAAGATAGAGCATTCATAACATTTGATTATAGCTATTCAAAAGAAAAATACCCAGCTAAAAGTAAAAATAATGCATCTCGTTCAAATATGACCAAACATGGTAAATATAATCCGGGAAATAAATCTGAAGATTCGGCAATAGAATTATTTCAACCTTTGGAAGGAAAGCGGTTAATATTTAATTATAGTATGACCGCGATCGCTTTTATTTTATCCCTAGTAGCATTAGTCCCATTACTGTCAATAGTGTGGGAAATTTTAACTAGAGGATTATCTGGAATTAAACTAGAAATGTTTTGGTTACCAGTCATTGATGATGGCTTTGCCAATGCAATTTTAGGTACTATCAAAATGGTAGCGATCGCTTCAGCTATTAGTATTCCTGTGGGGGTAATGACGGGAATATTTTTAGCGGAGTTTAGTCAAGGTTCTCACATTGCCAAATTTGTTCGTTTTATTAACACTATTTTGACTGGTGTGCCGTCAATTGTAGTGGGTATTTTTGTTTATGGTATTATTGTAATCACCTTTAAACAATTTAGTGCTTTTGCAGGTGGCTGTGCTTTAGCTGTAATTATGTTACCTGTAATTGTGCTGGCAACAGAAGAAGCTTTAAAACTAATTCCTAATTCCCTACGTTTGGCATCTGCTTCTTTAGGTGGTACCCGATTACAAACCACATTTTGTATTGTCTTAACTGCGGCATTACCAGGAATTACTACAGGTATTTTACTAGCGATCGCTCGCGCTGCTGGAGAAACAGCACCACTAATTTTTACGGCTCTATTTAGCTTGAATTGGTCAGATGGATTATTAAGTCCTACTGCATCTATGTCCGTATTAATTTTCAATCTTTACAATGAACCATCCCCAGAAAAAACAGCATTAGTTTGGACTGCTGCCATAGTTTTACTTTGTTTAGTTTTGTTTACGAGTTTACTCTCTCGTACTCTGATTAGTAAACGTAAATAACCATCCTCACCCAATTTTTTATTTCACTTAGCTCTATGCACAAACCAATCACTATGACTCAACTAAGTACAGCTATTAAAGTTAGTAATCTCAATTTTTACTATGGTCAAACTAAAGCATTAGCAGGGGTGTCAATGGACATCTATAAAAATCAAGTTACAGCTATTATTGGTCCTAGTGGTTGCGGTAAATCAACTTTTATTAAATCCCTGAATCGAATTAGTGAATTGGAAGCAGAAGTCAAAATAGAAGGAAAAGTTGAGTTTTTTGGTCAGAATATATACGAACGCCGAGTTAATTTAAATCGGTTGCGCCGCAAAATAGGTATGGTATTTCAAAAACCAAATTTATTCCCCATGAGCATTTATGATAACGTTGCCTATGGGGTAAGAATATCTGGATGGCGACCAAGGACAGAAATTGATGAAATTGTCGAATCTGCCATCAAAAATGCGGCTCTTTGGGATGAAGTGAAAGATAAGTTGCATACATCTGCTCTGGGACTTTCTGGAGGACAACAACAACGGCTTTGTATTGCCCGTGCTTTAGCAGTTAAGCCCAAGGTACTGTTAATGGATGAGCCTTGTTCTGCCCTTGACCCCATTGCTACTACTAAAATTGAGCAACTAATTCATTCTCTACGAAATAATTTAACCATTGCGATTGTTACTCACAATATGCAACAAGCTGCCCGTATTTCTGATTTCACTGCTTTCTTTAATACTGATGAAAGTCGAGTTGGTCAAATGGTGGAGTTTGGATCTACCACCCAAATATTTAGTAAAGCTTTGGACGAACGCACCCGTGACTATATCTCTGGACGTTTTGGGTAATTAGTTATTAAATTATTAGCTATAAATATTTCTTTTTACCCTCTAGGTAGTATTTACTATAGGGCAGAAAATTACTTTATTTTATTTAATTATTAAGAAATTATTATTGTTTAGTAATATTGTTTAACATCTGCTAATCAAAATATCCTAAAAAACAAAATATTAATAATTAAATATAGTTTACTTAACCTGATATTTACTTACATATGCGACCTTAGATAAATCAAGTTGGAAATATTACATCCACATCACAGTTCGTTAATTTTAATCATTCATCAGAGGTGTATTTTCTCTTTAAGTTTATATATTACGGCTTATGTGAGTTAGAGTCTGGAAAGACGTAAATAAAGCGATGTGCAACTTTATTTTTATCTCCCTTCGGGAGAGGGAACGGGGAACAGGCAACAGGCAACAGTGGGTTTTTGGGGGAAGAGAACATTCCGGTGTTGGCTGTTGGTTCCCTCTCGCAATCATTGGGTCTAAGACCCCCGCCTG
>JASJCJ010000107.1 GCA_030066045.1 Calothrix sp. MO_167.B12 | reverse complement strand
CCGTTACATAAAACTTACCCAAAACTACCTATAACTAGACAAATCTAGACATATGTCATTTTGGTGTTTACTTCTTGCTTCGACTGGGGTAGTCGGCTACTTCCCATCCACAAGCTGAAACTGTCTAACTGACAGCCGATGATAAATTAATTGCGGCCTTCAAGGCTAAATTTAACCCATATAGTATTAAGCATATAGGAACCGAACCGGACATCATATTTTCCTGAAGAGGAACGGGAGAAAGCTGGAATGAAAAATCTTGAACCTTTTCCCCAAATATCTGATCCATAAGATAGATGGATTTACTGCTATTTTCATATATAGTGATTTCACTTGAATTAAATACAGTTTTGTGAAAAAAAGCATTTCCTACTCTGGTAAAGTACACATCAAAACATCATTCCCAATCCCTCTCCTTAATAAGGAAAGAGGAGATAAAGCATAGCTTTATCGGAGTGAGGTTAATCCGCACCTCACTAAGTCCAGAAACGCTATAAACATCTATACAAGTAAGAACTTTCTCAATTTTTTTGTATTCGATTCAACTGAAAAGTTATATATTTTGAGTCTGTTCATATAATTTGAGATTTTATAAAAATTCTTTACAAAAGCTTAACTTAACTTGATCTTAATCTAGGAATATTACGGAAAAATATTCATTTTCTTTTACAAGAAAAAATATGTCTAGATGTATATAGGGTTATTTTTTTTATCTTTTCAAAAAGACTATGTAGGATTTACTGAAACAAAAATTAAGTTTTTGTGAAAAAACAAACACTTCTCGAATTTCAGGGAGATATTTGTAAATCATGTATAAATAATGAGAACTGTTTTATTGGGTATCTTCATCTATTGACACGAGGCTGTACCTTAGTATTCATCCGCTTTAACACGGAGATTATCATCCCTTTTACTTTTAGGAAATGCATATTTTTGACGAGATAACATATATAAATTTTGATAAAAAGGAGAAATATGAAGAGCATAATGGGTCATAGCTCCAAATTTACAGGTTTTATGATGCTTTCTGTCGGATTATCCCTGATAGCACCAACGATTATTGAAACGACGAATATTTTGAGTAATTTACAGGTTGCTTGCGTGAATAATATTACGAGCCAAAATTCCGTAAATATTCGGTTAGATGGTTTCGATTTAAAATACAATAGTTTTCAGGCACCATTAAACTGCGAATACAATCCTCCCAACTATGGCGCTCCTGATAGTTGGCATGGTAGCGGCACTCGCTAACAAAATTATTGATAAGAAATTTTTACCTTATTGTTGGTGTTTTGCTGGGGAGCAAAACATACTAGCATCTATAGGCAACTAAATGATTTAATCTCTGATTTTTGGGCATTTCCACCATTTATTGTCCTGGACTAAGGTCTGAACTTGCCAAGAACTTTCTCTGAGCCACTCTCCAACCTGAAGATGCTTGGATTCAGGCATTACTTGCAGCTTGTCGCCCTTAATGGTTATTTAGCTGGTTGCACCTGACGAAGAAAGACCCTCGGTGGAAAATTCCTCTGAGGACACATGACTGTTCCTGATTTCAGATTCGCCTACTTCCCTTGCAGCTTTGCGATATTCTTCCCACCCTTCAACCAATAATGGCTACATTTAGGGATGAAACGAAACTATTCCCTCTTACCAAAAAAATTTTCAGCAAGCCCTAAATAAAATATCCCACTCCTGAAAATAGGAGGGGATAGAATCAATTGAAATTAACTACTCAAGCAGTTATCTGTAAATACCAGGGTTAATGCGATCATCTCCTTCATTAAAGAGAGATTCTGCTGGATTGACTGTAAAGTTTTCTAAATTACCTTGAAGGATTTTTTGTTGGCGTTCGCTCAATCCTGGAATATTCAACACATCCTCTACTTTCTCGTAGGGAGCATATCTGATAATTTTGCTTGCCAAAGTCGGATACAGTCCTCGGTAACTCTGAAAAGCCCGCACATTAGTGTTATTCAAATCGATTTTGTCACCATATACGTCTGCCAACTTATCATCGGCTTGATTCCGCCGTGTTAATCCACCTTCAGCCGCCAAAATAGAGACTGATGGTAAAGTCAAACTCTGTAAATTGGTAGCTTGGGCTATTGGTGGTGCGGCAAACCATCCACAAAAACCAACTAATAAACTAAATACTGTTAATAAACGCGCTAAATGCTTCACTATTTTCTACCTCTTTCCATCAAACTGAAATATCAGCTTTCAGCCGGGAGCATTCGGTTACACCATTTGGCATGAGAATTCATACCCGAAAAATTATGGCAGTCAAACAAGGGAATTGTAGCAATTTTCTATCAAACAAACCAAAGGTATATTTTTTCTCCATTGTTTACCAAATATTGGTCAGCAGGAGCCTGATTGGATTAGTAACAACCCAATAGCTGTATTCCTGGTTTATATGAATTTTTGTTACTTCTACATCCTTTACCTTCAACCTTATGCTTATAGCTGATTGCTTGATAAACACACAGCAGTCATCAGAAACTAATATACAGCTTAAGTGAGGTACCTCAACCTGCTTCCTGAGGTTTGGGTGTTCATAATATTTACGATTACCAGGGTTGACAGTAATTTTAGGCAAAAATATGAAAAATAAATCTTCAAATAGCTTGTCACCAAAAGGCTTAAGGGTATAAACCGGCTACTGGAGAATTAAGCCACAATTGCTGCTAATAAAAATAGGCTATCTACCAAGATAGTACTCAAAACAGCTCCACTAAAGGCGTACCAATGCCGCTTACCAGTGCTTAAAGGAAGTATACCCACTGTCAACAACACTAAACCAAGTATCAGTGCCCATGATTCGCCCCAAGGCGTTTGTACTTGTAACAATGCTTTTTGTAAAATTGGCGCGATGGTTTCTGGCTCTACTCTCATAATTTGTCGCCAATAAGGCATCAAATCTACCAGATAGAAATAGATGTCGGTAACAACTGTACCTAGCAAAGAACCCAAATAAAACCAGTTGCCTACCTTTCCCCAATTCTTGGTTAACAAACACCACAACACAAATGGCAAACCAATGGATTCGACTGGTAAATGCCATAGGGGTTCCCAACGCAACCAACCCCAGTAAATACCACCAGCTAACCAACTCCAACTAAATCCATACAGCACATCTCCCCAAGCATATGTTGCGGAACGTGACATTAATGAGAGGCTTAACCATACCCAACCGGCTGTTAATCCTAAACTCACCCAAGGAAGCGATCGCACTAATGGTGCTTCAATAAATACTGGCACGGATACTAGGAAAACTGCTGCTGCAAATACCAACCAAGTTTGTTGAGCTAGTAATTTATTCCACCATGAGAATTCGGCTCTTTGGTGTTGTAGTTCAAAGGGTTGGACTGAAGATTTACTAGGAGCGTAGGAAGACAAGGTGTTATTAACCAAAATTTTAATATTTGTTACTTAACTTAACTTAACTTTATTCAAGATACCACACCACAAAATCCCCCCCGGGGGCATGTTGATTATACAGGAATATTGTCTGACCCGGAAATCTCTGTGCTGTCAATGTAAAGTTGGAGAGTGATGAGGTGATGGTTGGTGGTTGGTGGTTGGTGGTTGACAGTTGACGGTTGACAGTTGACGGTTTAATTCTTTCACTCCCCACACTTCCCTCACTCCTTCCCTCCCTCACTCCTTCCCTCCTTCCCTCCTCTGCTTGCTATGAGAGCGATATATGCTACAAATTCTCCCAAGTGTATTTTGGGGTAGTGTAAAGTGAAATGCTTATGAAGCAATGGTTATTAGATAAAAATATCAGGTAATATTTGATGCATCTATTATGAACTGCATACAGAAGAACACATGAAAGTCACTATTCCTTGTTCTTCATTCTCGATTCCCTGTTTTCTCTTGTTGAAATTCACAAATAAATGGTTCTATCAAAACGTCAACTATTCGTACTTTTAACCGCAACATCCACCGTCATATCTGTGGCGGTATCCCCCATACCAGCTTTCAGCCAAACAGATGCTACCGCTAATGTCGCTTCTGGAATGAATGTGTGGCAAGCCATTTTCCTGGGCTTTGTGCAAGGAGCAACAGAATTTCTGCCCATCAGCAGCACCGCCCATTTAAAAGCAGTACCAGTAATGTTAGGCTGGGGAGATCCGGGAGTAGCTTTTACCGCCGTAATTCAGTTGGGTAGTATTGCCGCTATTCTCTGGTATTTTTGGGGTTTGTTGATGGAAGTGATTAAGGGGGCTACTAGTGCAATAGCTCGTTCCGACTATGAAGATAATAACTTTCGTATTGCTTTAGGAATTGCCATCGGTACCCTTCCTATCGTATTTTTGGGATTGTTAATTAAAAGCTTTTTCTCTCAGTTTTATGATGCTAATTTACGGAGTATGGGAGCAATTGCGATCGCATCTATCTTTATGTCCTTACTAATGGGTTTAGCAGAAAAAGTGGGTGAACGCAAGCGCGGTTTTGACAAACTGGGAATGAACGATGGTATTCTGATGGGATTTGCTCAGGCTTTTGCCCTAGTTCCAGGTTCTTCTCGTTCTGGTTCTACCCTCACGGGGGGATTATTTATTGGTTTAGAGAGGGAAACAGCCGCCCGTTTTTCTTTTCTGCTGGGTATCCCCGCTATTACTCTTTCAGGCTTGGTGGAACTAAAAGATTTATTATCCACCGGAATTGGAGATGCTGGAATTATTACCCTGATAGCTGGAATAATTTCATCAGCTATCTTTTCTTACCTAGCAATTGATTGGTTACTGCGCTTTCTGCAAACTAGAAGTATATGGGTGTTTGTGTGGTATAGACTTATATTTGGTGTGGTTATTTTAGGTGCCATTGGTACACAACTAATAAATAATTCGTAATTCGTAATTAACACTTCACTTTTGGGCGCAAGCCGCAGCGTCCCCACTCTTTCCCTCCTGACTTCCGGGCGGGGAAACCCCGCCCCTACTCTTTACACTCCTTCAATCTGGGCGGGGAAACCCCGTCCCTACTCCTTCACTCCTTCCCTCCTTCACTCCCTCACTCCTCCCCACACTCCCCACACTCCCCATGATTAATCCTGCTCGCATTTCCCAAGTTATACCGGATTCTATCGCCGCTGAGGTTGGATTTACCCCTGGGGATGCCATTGTCAGTATTAACGGTACCCAACCACGGGATTTAATTGATTATCAATTCCTGTGCGCTGATGAGGTGTTGGAATTAGAAGTATTAGATGAAGCTGGTAAAATCCATCACATCGAGATTGAGAAAGATTATGATGATGACTTGGGGTTGGAATTTGAAACAGCTTTGTTTGACGGTTTGATTCAATGTAATAACCGTTGTCCGTTTTGTTTTATCGATCAACAACCACCAGGAAAGCGAGAAAGTCTTTATTTCAAGGATGATGATTACCGATTGAGCTTTTTATATGGTTCCTATCTCACCTTGACTAATTTACCGTCAAGGGAATGGCAGCGCATTGAACAAATGCGTTTGTCTCCCTTATATGTTTCTGTTCATGCTACAGAACCGGAAATACGTACCAGGTTGTTGAAAAATCCCCGCGCTGCCCAAATCTTGTCCCAACTGGAGTGGTTTCAAGAGAGAAGACTGCAAATACACGCACAAATTGTGCTATGTCCTGGTATTAATGATGGCATTTACTTGGAACAAACTTTACGTGACTTAGCGTCATTCCATAGAGCTGAAGTGCCTGCGGTAGCATCGGTGGCAGTGGTGCCGGTGGGGTTAACCAAGTTCCGTCCCCAAGAGGATGAATTGATACCTGTGACTAGGGAGAAAGCTTTAGAAGTAATTGACCAAGTGCGATCGCTACAGCAGGAATTTCGCCAACAATTTGGTTCCACTTTTGCCTGGTTAGCGGATGAATGGTTTTTAATTGCTGGTGAGGATTTGCCATGTGAATCTGAATATGAAGACTATCCCCAAATTGATAATGGGGTTGGTTCTATTCGGTTGTTTATTCAGCAATTTATAGATGCTGCCAATCAATTATTACCGGAGCAGGTGCCACCCCGGAAATTTACCTGGGTAGTGGGTAATGCTGTGGAGCAAGCATTTCGACCGATCCTAGAACGTTTAAATAGTGTTTCTGGGTTGGAGGTGAATATGTGCGCCTTATCAAGTGATTATTGGGGACAAAATATTACAGTCACTGGTTTACTCACAGGTTATGATTTAATTACTAAGCTACAAGGGCAACAATTAGGTGATGGAATTTTATTGCCAACGGTAATGCTCAAACATGGAGAATTGGTATTTTTAGATGATATAAATGTTGAAGAAGTATCCCGTCAACTGCATACAAAAATATTCCCAGTTGCAGGGGTAGAAGAATTTATCAAAACCTGTATCTCAAATTTACCTGCATCATAGGGACTGCCAAATAAAAAAATAACCAATCACTGTGAATGCTCTTGAGCAGGGGAAGCAGCAGTGCGACCCCGCGACGACGGAAGTCGCAAGGGAACGCGCACTCCTGTGAGGGTGCAGGGGGAGAAAAATTGGATAATTTATTTTTTGGAGTTTCTATAAAACATCATTTATAAAATTAATCATTTAAATTGGGATTCCCAAGGTGAAAAAATTTTCATAAATACTTGTCAAAATCTTTATAAAATAATTGAAAACTGATATGATTCAACAACACAGGAGATAATAGTGGCAAAACAGAAAGTCAACGCTAAAAATCAAACATTAAAGCTACAAAAAGCAGGATGTTTTATTTTTAAGTTACAGTTATTGCTGGTTAGTTTTTGCCACATTGTGCCTGCATCAGCAGCAGACAACCAACCTGTATTAAGCATTATTCAAACTCCAGAAAATACCCAGCAATGGCAAGGAATTAGCAAACGGTTGCAAGCAGCTGGGGTGAAATACTGCGTGATTCCTTTGAATAGTATTAGAAGGATGGCTGATTGGGGCGATCGCAGGGTGGTATTTCTCCCCAATGTAGAAACATTAACACCAACCCAGGCGATCGCTCTAGAAGAATGGATGGGTAAGGGTGGACGTTTAATTGTTAGCGGTCCTACGGCTAGTTTATCCTCCCCAGGGGTGCGACAATTAATGCAATCCCTATTGGGTGGTTATTGGGGATTTAGTCTCAGTAGTCCCCAAAAATTAGAGCGATCGCCAGTTAAAACCCAACGGTGGGCAGATAAGAGTCAGCTATTCGGTAAAGTCAGTGGCGGTGTTGTTGTGCCGAATGGGATCACAGGTACACCGGCTGCGGTTTGGAACTCTAAAGATAATTCGGCTGCGGTGGTTGCAACTTCCCGTTCTACCTTCTTTGGATGGCGTTGGGGAATAGATCAAGTAGCAGCAGCAGATTTAGATGCTGCTTGGTTACAAGCCACCCTGAAACGCTATCAAATTCGGGGTAAAACTGCTCCCAAAATAGTTGCAGGAGCTAATTCTCAATGTTCTACCCAACTAGCTAAACTGCCCAGTTCTAGTCAGACACCAAAGGTAAGACAAGCTAGGGTAGAGAAAGTAACTGAGAAAAAAACAGAGGTGACAAAGACACCAACATCACCGCCTCCCCGCTCTGTTACTTCCAGAAACACAAATGCACCAGGAGCGGCTCCTCCAAGTTCAGTTACTCCTAGCAAAACCGCATTTGCTCCCATACCCAGAGCTATTCCCCCTGTCCCCATCCGCAAGTCGGAAGAAGATATTGACCAATTACAAGAAAGGGTACGCTTAGATGTGCGCCCTAATTCTGGGAAACCCATTAGCCGTGCAGAAGCCTTTACTCTGCAACAAGAATTGAAAAGTTTGATTGGACGGGTGGAAAGTTCCCATCTTGCGGCTCAAGCTGCTAATCCTGGAGCGATCGCTAATAATCCCATTTTGAGCAAAGCACAGCCGGTGCGATTTGCCAGTGTTAAATCTGGAACCATATCAGCTAGCACCCAGAAAGCACTGTCACGGGCAAAGCAAATAGCCAATAATTTGCCCCAATTAGTAGCACAAAGGAGGTATGCTCAAGCACGGCGACAGTGGTTAATGGCTAAAGCATCCTTATTACAGGAATTTCCCATCGATCGCCGATTAGCACAACCAGAAATTCGAGCGATGTGGTTGGATCGAGGAACCATCGTCCGTGCGGGTAGCGAGCAGGGATTAGCCAAGATATTCGATCGCATGGCACAATCTGGAATTAATACGGTATTCTTTGAGACATTAAATTCTAGTTACACTATTTATCCCAGTAAAGTCGCGCCCCAAAAAAATCCCTTAATTCGTGGTTGGGACCCCCTCGCAGCAGCAGTGAAACTAGCCAAGGCTAGGGGTATGGAATTACACGCTTGGGTTTGGGTATTTGCCGCAGGCAATCGTAACCATAATAAACTACTCAATCTTCCCAGTGACTATCCAGGGCCAGTATTAGCCGCCCATCCAACTTGGGCAAACCGCGATCGTCAAGGTAGGATGATTCCTAAAGGAAAGAAAAAGCCATTTTTTGACCCGGCAAATCCTCAGGTACAAAAGTATTTACTCGACCTTTATGAAGAAATAGTCACTCGCTATCAAGTGGATGGCTTGCAGTTAGACTATATCCGCTATCCATTCCAAGATCCGGCTAGGGGGCAAACCTACGGTTACGGTGCGGCATCAAGGTCTAAATTTAGACAATTAACAGGGGTAGATCCCATTAGTATTACCCCTAGACAACGGCAAATGTGGCAAAAGTGGACGGAATTTCGTACCCAGCAAGTTAATAATTTTGTCGCTCAAGTTTCAGAAAGATTACGTAAGAAAAACCCCAAATTAATTTTGTCTGCGGCTGTTTTCCCCTTACCAGAACGGGAAAGGATTCAAAAGCTGCAACAAGATTGGGAAGTGTGGGCAAAACGCGGGGATGTAGACATGATTGTACCCATGACTTATGCCCTAGATACCATCCGTTTTCAGCGACTTGCTAAACCTTGGATTGCTGCGAGTAAATTAGGGTCTAGCTTATTAGTACCGGGGATTCGTTTACTTTCCTTACCTACCTTGGGAGCAGTGGATCAAATTCAGTTAGTCAGGGATTTACCTGTGAACGGTTATGCTCTGTTTGCAGCAGAGAACTTACACAGCGACTTGCAAAAAGTTTTTAGTAGTACCCAAGGTGCATCTGTGGGGAGCAAAAAGGAACCTGTAGCTTACCGTCAGCCTTTTCAAACCGCAGCCATTCGCTATGGTGCTTTACAGAAAGAATGGCAGTTAGTAGAGGAAAATAAGCAACTAAACTTACCTGGAAATACCCTATCAACCTTTAAATCCCAGGCAAAAAGTTTAGAAAATATTTTGAGTAAATTAGCCGCAGAACCGAAGCAGAGCAATATAGTTGCAGCAAGAGCTACCTTGGCTCGTTTCCAATCGCGATTCCGCATTTGGATGCGGGTACATGGTGAGAAGAATCCCTATCAAGTCAAGGTGTGGGAAAATCGGCTGATTGCCATAGAAAAGCTCTTGCGTTATGGGGAAAGGGCGCAATCTCGATAATGGGATGATGAGATGATGGGGTGATGGGATGATGGGATGATTTGATGATGGGGTAATGGGGTGATGGGATGATGAAGTGATGAGCTGTAGGGGCACGGCATCCGAGATATTATTCCATCTGCAATAATATTAACCACGCCGTGCCCTTTGCCCGTGGAAATATTGTTCCATCTGCAATAATATTAACCACGCCGTGCCCTTTGCCCGTGGAAATATTGTTCCATCTGTAATAATATTAACCACGCCGTGCCCTTTGCCCGTGGAGATATTATTTCATCTGCAATAATATTAACCACGCCGTGCCCTTTGCCCGTGGAGATATTATTTCATCTGCAATAATATTAACCACGCCGTGCCCTGATCAAGGGGATGGGCACGGCGTGATCAATTCTTTTTGCTGATAGAATTATCTTACTGATGCCGTGCCCCTACTTCATCACTCCTTCACTTTATCAATAAATTTGGGAATTTCTGCGATCGCTAACCCTGGAGATTACAGAGCAATCGCCCTTGGGGCAGCTCTTGGAGGGAGCATCGCAGCTCATTTTTTACCTAAACTTTACACATAAATAGTTGTAATCAAAAAAAATATTATGTCAAGATATTTTACAAAATAGTAAATTAAGTCTTAAGTCGAAAATCACCAGAATAATTTAAATTTGCTTGGGAAAATATGGCTTATCCTTTTTTAGAACGTCTCAAAAGTCCGCAGCGTCCGGTTTTAGTGTTTGATGGCGCGATGGGAACTAATCTCCAAGTCCAAAATCTCACGGCTGAGGATTTTGGTGGTCCAGAATACGAAGGTTGTAATGAATATCTGGTTCACACCAAGCCGGAAGCAGTAGCAACAGTACACCGTGGTTTCTTGGCTGCGGGTGCAGATGTAATTGAAACCGATACCTTTGGCGGTACATCCGTTGTTTTAGCAGAATATGACCTGGCTGACCAAGCTTATTATTTGAATAAAACTGCTGCTGAGTTAGCGAAAAAAGTGGTGGCAGAATTTTCTACCCCAGAAAAACCCCGGTTTGTGGCCGGTTCTATGGGACCTGGGACTAAATTACCCACTTTGGGTCACATTGATTTTGACACCCTGAAAAACGCCTATGTAGAGCAAGCTGAGGCTTTATTTGATGGTGGGGTGGATCTATTCCTGGTAGAAACCTGTCAGGATGTGTTGCAAATTAAAGCTGCACTCAACGCCATTGAAGAAGTATTTGCCAAAAAAGGCGATCGCCGTCCGTTAATGGTTTCTGTTACTGTAGAATCCATGGGAACCATGTTGGTAGGTACAGAAATCAGCGCGGTGGTAACAATTCTGGAACCCTATAAAATTGATATTTTGGGTTTAAACTGTGCTACAGGTCCTGACTTGATGAAGCCACACATCAAGTATCTTTCGGAACATTCACCATTTATAGTTTCCTGTATTCCCAATGCGGGTTTACCAGAGAATGTCGGTGGTCAAGCACATTACAAATTGACCCCGATTGAATTACGGATGCAGTTGATGCATTTCATCGAAGATTTAGGTGTCCAAGTGATTGGGGGTTGCTGTGGGACACGTCCAGAACACATTCAAGCTTTGGCAGAAATTGCCCAGGAGTTAACACCAAAGGTAAGGGAACCGGAATTAGAAGCGGCGGCGGCTTCTATTTACGGTACTCAGCCATATGACCAAGATAATTCTTTCTTGATTATTGGCGAACGTCTTAATGCCAGTGGTTCCAAGAAATGCCGTACCATGTTGAACAATGAAGACTGGGACGGACTGGTATCAATGGGGAGGGCACAAGTAAAAGAAGGTGCCCATATTCTGGATGTGAACGTGGATTATGTAGGACGGGATGGCGTGCGGGATATGCACGAGTTAGCTTCCCGCCTGGTAAATAATATTACCCTTCCTTTAATGCTAGACTCCACAGAATGGGAGAAAATGGAGGCTGGTTTAAAGGTTGCTGGGGGTAAATGTTTGCTTAACTCCACCAACTACGAAGATGGGGAACCCCGTTTTTTGAAGGTGTTGGAATTAGCTAAGAAATACGGTGCTGGGGTAGTCATTGGTACCATTGATGAAGATGGTATGGCACGGACAGCCGAGAAAAAATTTGCGATCGCGCAACGTGCTTATCGTCAAGCTGTAGAATATGGCATACCTGCTCAAGAGATATTTTTTGATACTTTAGCTCTACCGATTTCTACGGGTATTGAGGAAGATAGGGAAAATGGTAAAGCTACCATTGAAGCCATTCGCCGCATTCGTCAGGAATTACCAGGATGTCACGTAATGTTGGGTATTTCCAACGTTTCCTTCGGTTTAAACCCCGCCGCACGGATAGTACTCAACTCCATGTTCCTCCACGAATGTATGGCGGTGGGAATGGATGCAGCAATTGTCAGTGCTAACAAAATTTTACCCCTGTCCAAGATTGAGGAGAAGCACCAAGAAGTTTGTCACCACCTAATTTACGATGAACGTAAATTTGAAGGAGATGTCTGCGTTTACGATCCTTTAGGTGAGCTTACCACCATGTTTGCAGGGGTAAGTGCCAAACGGGATAAGGGAGTGGATGAAAGTCTTCCCCTAGAGGAACGTCTCAAGCAGCATATTATCGATGGGGAACGCATTGGCTTGGAAGATGTCCTCAAAAAAGCCATGGAAAAATATCCCCCATTGGATATTGTTAACGTTTACCTGTTAGATGGAATGAAAGTGGTGGGTGAGTTGTTCGGTTCCGGACAGATGCAGCTACCCTTCGTACTACAGTCAGCAGAAACCATGAAAGCAGCGGTGGCTTTCCTCGAACCCCACATGGACAAATCCGAAGCAGGGGAAGACAGTGCCAAGGGGACGTTTATTATTGCCACGGTGAAGGGTGATGTCCATGATATTGGTAAAAACCTGGTAGATATTATCCTTTCCAACAACGGTTATCGGGTGATTAACCTGGGAATCAAACAACCAGTGGAAAATATCATCGAATCCTATAACCAGCATAAAGCCGATTGTATTGCCATGAGTGGCTTATTGGTGAAATCTACGGCATTTATGAAGGAGAACTTACAGGTATTTAACGAAAAGGGTATTACCGTTCCCGTAATTTTAGGTGGTGCGGCACTAACTCCTAAATTTGTCCATGAAGACTGCCAAAACACCTATAACGGTAAAGTGGTTTACGGTAGAGATGCATTCTCTGACTTGCATTTCATGGATAAACTCATGCCAGCCAAAGCCGCCGAAAAGTGGGATGATATCCAAGGATTTTTGGGAGAATTTGCCGAAGCAGAATCCTCAAATGGTCATAAATCAGCAGAGTCAGATAAGCCAGCAAAGGAAAAAGCAGCAGAACCCCAAGTCATTGATACTCGCCGTTCTGAAGCTGTTGACATTGATACAGAACGTCCCACACCACCCTTCTGGGGAACTAAGCTACTGCAACCGGAAGATATTCCCCTAGAAGAATTATTCTGGTACTTGGATTTACAGGCTTTAATTGCCGGACAATGGCAGTTTAGAAAGCCAAAAGACCAATCCAAGGAAGAATATCAAGGGTTTTTACAAGAAAAGGTATATCCCATCCTAGAAACTTGGAAGCAACGGGTAATTGAAGAGAATTTGTTGCATCCCCAGGTGATTTATGGTTATTTCCCCTGTCAAGCAGAAGGAAATACCCTGTACATCTACAACCATGAGAAACCCCAAAACACCGAAGAAATAGTTACCAGCTTCGAGTTTCCCCGGCAAAAATCCCTGCGAAGGTTATGTATTGCCGATTTCTTTGCACCGAAGGAGTCGGGAGTAGTTGATGCATTCCCCATGCAAGCGGTGACAGTGGGTGAAGTAGCTACGGAGTTTGCCCAGAAGTTGTTTGCAGATAATTCATACACAGACTATCTGTATTTTCACGGTATAGCTGTGCAAATAGCGGAGGCATTAGCTGAGTGGACACATGCGAGAATTCGTCGTGAGCTTGGTTTTGGAGGAGAAGACCCTGATAATATTCGGGATGTACTTGCCCAGAGGTATCGGGGTTCCCGGTATAGTTTTGGCTACCCTGCTTGTCCGAATATTCAGGATCAGTACAAGCAGTTGGAATTGTTGGGAACTGACCGCATTAAGATGTATATGGATGAAAGTGAGCAGTTGTATCCGGAACAGTCTACGACGGCGATTATTACTTATCACCCCGTAGCCAAGTACTTTAGCGCGTAACCTCACCCTGATTTTGCTACGCAAAATCTATCCCTCTCCTTATTAAGGAGAGGGTTAATACGCAGTTGAAACTATTTAGTACAATATTCAAAAAGTTTCCGCAACATTCGTTTGTGGCGTTAATGAGAAAATAAAACAATATTAAACAGAATCAGCGATCTCCAAAAGTTCATTTTAAAACCTTTGCGGAGTAATCTAGCTGGAAACTATTGCCCATAAGCATTTAAGATCGAGATTTTAGAAGAACCGTCGGCAAAATTTCTTGCCACACACGATGTACGAGGGTTGAAGAAACGTATACTAGCGTGAATCCAATCAAGGGATGAAGTATCTCTAAATGCAAAGGAGTTTGAACATGAATGCTGCAAAACTGTATTCCCAGCAGCAATGGTAAGCTAGCAGCCAAAGAGCGAATTCTCTTGGAGAAAAGTAAAATCACCGAACCTGCAAATAAGATTAAAGATAGTCCACCGTACCCCCGCACCAATAAAACATGAATATTCCACCAACCTGGATCGTAGAAGTAGGCGATTCCCACTGTTAACAACTGAGCAATCAAACAGAGATTGAAAAGAATTGCGATCGCATAAAAACCAGTTTTCATCCAGTCTTTAGAAGGCTTGTCGCAATCGGGTGCTGAATTGATAGTCACGATAAACTAGCCTCCTTGTCTTGAAATAGATTTTGTGTAACGTATGCCATGACTTTATTTACTAGTTCGGGTTCTGCTTTTTCTGGTGAACCAGCATCAAACGGTGGGGCTGGGTCGTACTCCAACATAAGTTGAGTAATTTTAGCCGTTTCCTCGCCATAAAGTTCAGCAGCAACCGTTAAAGCAAAATCAATTCCTGCGGTAACACCTCCGCCAGTATAACGATTGCGATCGATGACAACTCTTTCCGTACCTACCTCAACACCCAACTCCGCTAACCTAGCTCGCGCCGCCCAGTGAGTTGCTGCCCGATATCCTTCGAGTAGCCCTGCTTTAGCTAAAAATTCCGAACCGCCACAGACAGAGGTAATAAATTTAACGTTACTTTGTTGACGGAAAAAATCAATCACTTCATCGTCGTTTACTACTGCTGGCTGTCCCATACCACCGCCGACACAAATTAGATCTAGTGGTGGGCAATCAGCAAAGGTTGTATCGGGTAAAATCCTCATGCCGTCATCCGTGGCGATCGCATCTAAATTTTTCCAGATTCGATGGATTTTGACACCTGGTAAACCACTAAACACTTGTTGCGGTCCAACGATATCTAGTGCGGTCATGCCAGGATATATTACTAAGCCAATAACGGGATTTTTGGGGTCACTCATGAATTTATTTTCTTAAAATACTTGCAATGAAATCTATCTTTTATACTAGGGAGAACAGCCTATTCCGCCTAGTCCTCAATCGGGTACTCTTCAAGAAAAGATATGACTGACCTACAGCTTCTATTTAGAGAAATAGATCGAATAAACAACGAATCGGAGTTGCGATCGCACCTCGCACCACAAATTGGCGAATATTTTACTGCTACGCGGTCGGGAATATTTTTCTTCAATCGCATTCTCAGAGATTCTAGATTTAAAAATACTTTCAAAATTGTTCTATCCACCGAGCATAATCCCGTTGCGCGTTACCTAGCCGAACGTCATGCCCCCGTTCATGAAGAGATGGTAACATCACCCAAAGCTTGGAAAATTATTTGTCCCCGTCCCGACCACTGGCACGTCATGGCAGGACCAATTGTTAATCGCGGTCAATTAGTAGGTACGGTAGGTTGTACTCGTGAGAAATCGATGCCTAGTTTTGATACCGAAGATTTAGCAGATCTTAGTGCTATATGTTTGCATTTATCAGTTTGGTCGGCGACAGTAAAATCTCCAGCCCAATACAGTAATTCCGTCGCGCTTTTGACACCTCGCGAATTAGAAATTGCCGAGTTAGTTGCTCAGGGAAAAACTAATGCAGAAATTGGTCATGAGCTTTGGATTACAATTAATTCTGTCAAACAGGCTCTCAAACGAATGTTTCGCAAACTTGAAGTTTCCTCTCGCGCAGAAATGGTGGCAAAGCTTTTTACTGTAGAAGGGGTTTGAGTAGCAGCTGACACTGTTGGCAAAACATTGCTTAACATTTTTGGCAACGTAATATTACACTGAAATTTTGGTTGCTTCTACGGCGATAAGATAATTCAAGGAAAGCTAGTTGAATATATTGCTACCATGTCGATGCATCCCCAAAATATCCCTGACATACCGAAAGAAACTGTGGAGGTAGCACGGGCATCTTTCTTCTATTAGGCGAACAAAGTGAAGCGGTTCGCCTAATTACTACATCTGGTAGCAATATCCAGCGTGTTGCTACGGTGATTATACGTATCAAGAATGACTTTACAAAATCATTCCGAGTTGAGGAATTAGCTGAACAAGCTAATATGTCTTTGGCATCCTTTTATCGTCATTTTAAGAATATTTTACAGTTAATGCTGCCCATGAAAATCCCGCAGCACTACTAGCTAATACAACCAAACTATTTGGTTTAACCTGATTTTTTTCTAAGGATTTACTCAAACAAAAAAGTGTATCAACAGCCCCCAAATGGCCATATTTTGGGAGAGATACAAAAGTTTGTTCCATAGTTAAACCTAAAGATTCAATAATCTGCTTAGATAAGCTTTTTTTAACCTGGTTAGTAAACAAAAAATCGACATCATTAATGGAATAGCTACTTTTTTCTAGGGACTTATGAATAACTTTTCCGTAATTTTCTAAATAAACTTTTGACAATATAGTATCTAATTCTTTTGGGTCTACTACTTGTAAATAATTCAGATTTTGGTCAAAATTATTATCCTCAATAGGAAACTTAGTTCCGGCTAAAGGTATTTTGAGATAGTCAGCCATTTTACCATTGGTAATGGCATGATAAGCAAGAATCTGGTTACTCAATTCTCCTTTCTTTAAAACTGCTGCTGCTGCACCATCAGCAAATATAAATGTTGATAAAGAATCTAAATCAGAATAATTCAATAATGTTGATAATTTATCACTACAAATAACTAGTGCATAAGTTAAATCTGGATCTGCTAATAACATATTACGGCAAAGATGGATTCCTAAATTACCACCATTACAAAAATTTCTTACCTCAAAAGCACAAGCATTTTCAGCTCCAATTTGATGTTGAATTTTAGCTGCAGGAGACCAAAATCTATAATCATAATCTCCCGCACCACAATAGGCAATTACATCAATATCTTTAGCTGTAATTTCTGCTTGTTCTATAGCTGATAATGCTGCTTTAATTCCCATGTCACTGGGATGTTCGTCCTCATCAGCAACAGGCTTTTGTTGAATGCCAATTTTTTCTGTGAAAACTATCTCTGGTAAATTGGCTAATTTTGACATTTCTGTACTAGTTAAAGTCCCAGCAGGTAGATAGTAGCCAATAGATTTAATGCCAACGGTTTCTTTTGTCATGTTATTATGCCTAATTAAATATTTTATGCAAATGGCTAACGAATGTTAATTCAATATTGATGGGACTTGCAGATAAAAAAATATCTCATACTTATCAAGTAACAAAATATGTCAACTTCACTGTCAACTGTCAACTATTCTTGTGGGATAATTTATTTCCTGGAGTTCCCTATATGACTTACGCAACTGGCATATATATATTTACTGTAGGATGCTTGACACTACAATCATATTTGAACGTAGCAATGAGACTTTTAACCTCACGCACCAATAACCAATTATGACACTTACGTAAGTCCTGATTTATTGATAACTTCACCATTTTCTTACCCTTCTCCAGAAATTTGACAAAATACAGTCCTATTTCTTGCTCCATCTAATTCAAAAAATAATATCGATTGATAAGTTCCCAAAGCTAACTTGCCATCCACAATGGGAATTACCTCACTAGTACTCATAGTCATCGCCATCAAATGAGAGTGAGCATTCATGGGTTCGTCTGGGGGAATATTCGGCCGTAAATGCAGGTCATTATGTAAATATCTATCTGAATCTGGTGCTAATTTACGTAAATATACCTTGATATCTTCTAATAGTCTTTCCTCGTATTCATTGATAGCTAATGCAGTAGTTGTGTGGCGAGAAAAAATTAAAGCTTGGCCATTTTGTATTGGGGTTGCTGTAATTAAATCTTGAATTTGCGGAGTAATGTTGTGAATATTAATTCCTTTATTTGTTTGAACTTCAATGATTTTATGAAAAATAGCCATTATATTCTTGCTAATACTTGAATACTGAAATTGTGAATTGTGGATGCAATAACTTATCCTAAGCCAAAATGGCCTGTAAACCCTTAACTAATCTTTCGATTCCCTGTCTCGCCGTATCTTGTTGTAGGGCACCATAAGCTACCCGTAAATAACACCCATTATCCATACCAAAGGTTGTACCGGGAATGACTGCAACTTGATGCTCGCAGATGAGTTGTTTAACTAACTCAAAGGCATCCATTTGCGTATGAACCTTGAGGAAAAAGTAAAAAGCACCATCAGCAGGAGCAATGGTACATAATCCTTCCAGGGGTTTGAGTAACTCAATTACCTCCTCCCGCACTTGTGCCAACTCAGCAATGTGATTCCCTAAATAATCTGGTTGTGCTTGCAATGCACCTAATGCTGCATACTGGGAAATTACTGGAGGACAAATCAAGATGGTGTCTTGAACCTTCTTCACTGGTGCTAGGAGGTGTTGGGGAATTACCATATAGCCAATGCGCCAACTAGCAAACCCATAAGCCTTAGAAAGACTGTAGAGGGAAATGGTATGTTGGCTACTGTTAGAGAATGCACCAGGAGAAGTATGTTTCACCCCGTTATAAGTGAAGTATTCGTAAGCCTCATCACTGATATGATAGATATTGCGATCGCTACAAATTTGATTAACCTGTTGTAAGACTAATTCTGGGTAAACTGCACCTGTGGGATTATTGGGAGAAATGGTAACTACTGCACGGGTTTTAGGGGTAATTGCATCGACAATTGCCTGGGGACGCAGTTGATAATTATCATCTGTTTGTACTAATACTGGATGACACCCTGCCATAGAAATTGCCATTTCATGGTTGAAATAATAGGGTGTGTTGAGAATAATTTCATCCCCAGGGGAAGTTATGGCTAAAATAGCATTCATGAATGCCATGTTGCTACCAGCTGTGACAACTATACAGTTTTCTTGGTCAATTTCAATCCCATTAAAGGTTTGTAATTTTGCTGTCAATGTTGTGATTAAAGGAGGAATTCCCTCCACAGCTTTGTAGAGATTATTAGCCGGTTCGACAAGAAATTTAGATAAAAAATCTATCGCTTCTGAGGGTGGAGAATAAGAAACCACTCCTTGTCCTAAGGAAATCGTTCCCGGACAATTTTTAATTAATTCACCAACTACAGGAATAATGGGCGATTGTACCGCCTCCATGCGCGAAAGAAAAGATTTCATGAAATACACTTAAATCCTTTTGCCATTTTTTGTTGAATAACGGGGCAATATCTTTATGCATATTATGGTAAATTTGTACAGGTTGTAAATACTGAAATTTATTTATATTTTACTTCTCGATTAATTCACTAAATCTTCATAGCATTATAGAGGCATAAATCTAATCATATATTTATACTTGAAAAGTAAATTACTTAGAGAAATTTGTGACTGAATAGGGAACTTAATAAATATTTAATCAGTCACTGAAAGCACTTACTTCCAGGTTTTATCCATACTGTTCAGCCAATATTTAAGAGGATTTATGATGTTATTCCAGAGAAATTTTTGGAAACTCTCTGCAACGGGTATGGCAGTCTTTGTTAGCATCTTTACCAGTAGCATTCCAGTCACAGCAGAAGAAGGCTTTTTCAATCAAAATCAAGCAGACAATTTAGAGTATACAATAGCTCAACTCAACAAGGGTAGCCGAAAATATGAGTCTTGTTTGAAGAAAGCAGATAGTAGAGAAGAAAGAAGGGAATGTAGAAGAATTTTTGGTCGAAATAATGAAGGTAGATATGGACGAAGAAGTCGAAGAAGTCGAAGATATGACTCTTGTTTAAGGAGAGCCGATAGTAAACGTGAAAGAAAGGAATGTAAAAGAATTTTTGGTCGAAATAATGAAGGTAGATATGGACGAAGAAGTCGAAGATATGACTCTTGTTTAAGGAGAGCAGATAGTAGGGAAGAAAGAAGAGAATGTAGAAGAATTTTTGGTCGAAATAATGAAGGTAGATATGGACGAAGAAGTCGAAGATATAACTATTGTTTAAGGAGAGCAGATAGTAGGGAAGAAAGAAGGGAATGTAGAAGAATTTTTGGTCGAAATAATGAAGGCAATAACATATTGAGAGGTAGACGTCGGGAGGTAGAGCGCCTTGTGAGATATCGCCGGTGTGTGAATAATGCAGACACCAGACGAGAGGAAAGGCGGTGTTTGAGAATTATTAGGTAAAAAATCCTTACGCTGACGAATAATACAAGATTTTCTAATTACTTACCATTAACAATGAAGATTCTTTGTTAGCACGTCGCCCCGTCATTCCCAGGAGCTAAAGTAATTCCTCGATGACGGGGTTTTTTGGATCGATTATCTGCTAATGCTAATCGATAATTATATGATCAATCCTAGAGATTAACTCTAGGGAAGACA
This sequence comes from Calothrix sp. MO_167.B12, assembly GCA_030066045.1. Taxonomy (GTDB): domain Bacteria; phylum Cyanobacteriota; class Cyanobacteriia; order Cyanobacteriales; family Nostocaceae; genus Calothrix_A. Next base: position 2,671 of record JASJCJ010000107.1, on the reverse strand, counting down.
TTTTAATTTTATGTTGAGTCAATTACCGAATTGCATTACCGCCCCTTCTTGGTGGCAATTAATAAATTGGATTGCCGATCCAATTGGATTTCAACACAGATATAGCCAGAAGTATGGAGACATTTTTTCCATGCGACTAGCTGGAATTGGCTCTTCTGTAATCGTTGGCAATCCCCAAGCCATTCAAGAGATTTTCAGCCAAGATGCCAAATTTGATACTGGTCGGGGAAACAAACTTGCAGAGCCTCTGCTTGGTCAAAATTCTTTGATGCTAATGGATGGCGTAAGCCATCGACGAGAACGAAAATTATTAATGCCTTCGTTTCATGGGGAAAAAATACAAGCTTATGCCGAACAAATCTGCCTTATTACCGAACAGATAACCAGCCAATGGCAAATTGATCAACCCTTTGTAGTTCGCTCTGCCATGCAGAAAGTGAGCCTAGAAGTAATTTTACAAATTGTTTTTGGTTTGAGTGAGGGCAACCGCTATCAACAACTTAAACCCCTACTGACGGCTTGGCTTGATATGATAGATTCTCCCCTGCGCTCCAGTATGCTATTTTTGCCGTTCTTACAACGAGATTGGGGAAAATGGACTCCTTGGGGACGGATGAAACAGGGACAACGCCAGATTTATGATTTGCTTCAAGCAGAAATTGCAGAGAAAAGAACAAAAGCAGAACAGAAGGGTAATGATGTTCTTAGCTTGATGATGGCAGCACAGGATGAGAATGGGCAAGGGATGACCGATGGGGAATTAAAAGATGAACTGCTAACAATTTTATTTGCCGGACATGAAACTACTGCAACAACATTATCATGGGCTTTCTATCTGATTCATCGCCATCCAGATGTAATTGAAAAATTGCAGAGGGAACTAGATAGTTTAGGGTCAAATCCCAACCCGATGGCAATTGCTCAACTTCCCTACTTAACGGCAGTTTGTCAAGAAACCCTACGGATGTATCCAGTCATTCCGGGTCTTTTCCCACGCATTGCCAAATCACCCCTGACAATTGCAGGATACCAATTTGATGCTGAGACAACCTTTATGCCGAGTATTTACCTTGTGCATTACCGGGAAGATTTGTATCCTAATCCTAAGCAGTTTAAACCAGAACGTTTTCTGGAGCAGCACTATTCTCTTTCTGAATATATTCCTTTTGGTGGCGGAAGTCGGCGATGTTTGGGATATGCCTTAGCTCAGTTAGAGATGAAATTAGTCCTGGCAACAGTTTTATCCAGATATCAACTTGCTTTAGCAGAGGAAAAAGAAGTTAAACTGCAACGTCGTGGTTTTACTCTTGCTCCTGCTGGTGGGGTGCGGATGGTGATGACTGGAAAGCGATAAAACCTCGTCGGGACAGACGAGGTTTAACAATAATTATCAATTCTTCATTCTAAATTCTAAATTCCCCTTGACTTGCTTACTGAATATGCATATGCCGGAAGATAGCAGCAATATTACGAGCATCATCAATTCCTCGATGGTGCGTACCTTGTAATTCCATACCTAAATGCTGTAAAGCTTGTGCCATACCAAATTTTCTGGACACCCCTAAATATTCGGAAAATTCCCGTTTTATATTTCTGTGTTCGGCAGTAAAAGGATAGGGAATTTGGTGAAATTTGCAATCTTGGATAAATTGGTTTTTGTCATAGTTTCCCCAAGAACAAAATACATAATTGGGAAAAAGAGAAATCCATTTTTTCAATTCAGTAATTACTTCAGGAAAAGTAGTTGCTGCATCTACATCTTGTTGTTTAATAGTGGTCAATTCCTGACAAAAATTTGTTAATTGAGGATGAATTATTGGTTTGACAAATTGCTGAAATTCAGAATCAATCTTCCATGTGGAGCGATTTAACATCACCGCCCCAATTTCGATGATTTCCATTTGATGACGAGGAACACTATTGTCCTTGGAACAAGTAGCTTCTAAATCAATGATGAGAAAATGTCGTTCTTTTGTCATGTGTCATTTGTGATTCATTGACGCATTCCCTGGCATAAATGCACGGGGATTCTCAAAGGATGTTACAAAGCAGGCGGTATCGCCGTGCTTTTCCATCCTTCTTCCTGCTTCTTCGACTCTTAACTAGACCATCACCGGTCCCCGTCAGACCGTCTCCACAGGCAATTTGCTCCACGCTGCGTCCCAGCGCGTTGACCCCCTTCGGGTCTACACTCCGTTCTACCCAACCTACACGATAGTTTAAAAACAGTCCCTAACCCTTTTCATCCAGTTACTTAGAAGTGAACTACCTACACTGACCTTGCGGTACAGTGTAAGCTTCCCAATTCATTGGGGATTGCCTCAGTTTTCATGGATTTTTTACGTCCTGAAGACTTTGGTCTTACATCCCCTCGGTGGGCAGAAGAGCTAGTTCCTAACTCCAAAAGTCGCAAACCTTCATTTCTAATATTTATTGCAGCATTGATGTCTCTATCATGCTGTTTTTGACAGTGGGGACAATCTACAAACCTCACACCCAAAGAATCATATCCTTTCTGTAGCATGGGGATTGGTAGTAGAGTCTGGCTACAAAGTTGAGATGATGGGAAGAAACGACCTATTTCAATATAGGTATGCCCAAATTTTTCAGCTTTGTATTTCAACATAGTTAGGAACATTCCCCATCCTTGGTCACTAATAGCTTTTGCCAA
>JASJCJ010000106.1 GCA_030066045.1 Calothrix sp. MO_167.B12 | reverse complement strand
GTTTAAAATTCTTGCATCTCTAATTTTTGATAGTAAAAAGAATAGAAAAAAATAGGCACCTAACTATTGCCTATTGCCTATTGCCTATTCCCTACCCCCACCAAAAGACTTTTTCAGCAAGCCCTAGATAATGATTTTTCGCCATCCCACTAGATGTTCCAGACGTAGCAATGCTACGTCTGGAACCAACCAATTTGTGGATAAATGAGGGGTCTTGCACCCAATTCGCCAGCAGTATCCTGTGAGAAGTCGGGGATCTAAACCCAGCCAGAAAACTAGAAAAAAGTAAAAACAAATACTTCTCTTTCCCCATAGTTTCTAGCCTCTGATCTTGCTAAAAGTTTATCGTATTTAGATCGTCTGAAGTTGAGAGGTAGGGTGTGTTATTGTGGAGCATAACGCACCTCAATAGATAGTGCAGTGTGTTACAGACACGAAAGATTTTACACATCCCAAAATACTTGTTGAGTCCGTAACACACCCTACTTTTCTAAATTAGTGCATGAGGAGAGTAATACATGGATGTACATGAAACTAAAATCTACAGAGGTTATTGGTGGCTACCCAATAATCCTAGTGTGACAATTTCAGGTAACTTATGTATAGATATAAACAAAGGGATTGAACTTGAAACAATTGGCTCTTTACTATCAGAACAAGAAATTTTTGATGCAGGATATGACAGTTCACCATACGAAATATTGTTAGGGAAAACAGTTGATGGGAAGGCTATAACATTAATAGATTGGCATCATAGTAATAGTAGTTTCACTTACAGTAATTCCCCACTGGATTTATCTGTTGCTCTTTACAGGGCGAAATTTGCCATTGTTGGGAAAAGACACTTTATCAAGAAAGATGAGATTAAATTCACATCAGCAGAAGTTAGATTTAGTTTGCTTGATGAATGGTTATCTATAACTGGCTTTAATCTACCTAAAGAAGTTAGTGAAGGGAACATTCAATTTTGGCAAATATATCTTTTGAGGCTGGCACTAGAATCAAGATCATACAGTTTAATGAGGTATGCTTTTTTCAAATTGGGAGGCTCAGATAAGTTTTATCTAGAGTACTCATCTCCAGAAAAAATCACGTTTCGCATAGATTATATAAATACTCATTTTTCTACAAATTATTTTTTTAAAATTCATCAATCTTATTTAAACTGGCAGTTAAAACAGAAATCATTCTTGAAACTTATACCAGATAATTCTCAATCTATAAATTGGTATATGAAACAATTTTATAGTTTGCAGAAATTATTAACTGTCATGACAGGATTCCCAGTTGAGCAAATAGTATTTTTAGGATATGGTAATGATATACAAATTGATAAAAATGCAAAAACTAAGGAAATATTTGAAATTTATCTAAGAACACATAGCAATTTTAAGGATAGCATTGAAAAATCTCCTACTCAGTTGCTTTTTACTGTACCCTGTTTAAGTACTCAACTGAGTTTGGTAGTGAATAACTGGTTTAAAAAATCTGAGATTTTAGATCCAGTTATAAACTTATATGTTGCCACACTGTCTACACATTTGGTATATGCAGAATTTCAACTATTAAATTATGCACAAGCTCTTGAAGCATTCCATCTTCGGGTAATTGGTGGCAAATATATGTCAGATGTAGAATATGAATCAATCTGTAATATTCTTACTAAACAGATTCCACCAGAGATAAATAAAGACCATCAACAATCTTTAAAAAATAGACTAAAATATGGTAATTATTTTTCACAGCGAAAAAGAATTAAAGAACTATTGGAGGAAGTCTGGGATGATTGCTTAAATAAATTTATAAATAACAAAACTAGATTTATTGAAGAAGTTATTTCGACGAGAAACTATTTAATCCACTATGATGAAAGTTCAGCTTCTAAAGCTGTTGTTGGTAATGAAATTTTCTATCTAGCACAGCGACTAAAAGTTTTACTTTTAACCCACATATTAATTCAGATTGGTATTCCTAAATATAATGTTTATAAGGCTATCAAAAGATTCGAGCCATTTAATTATTTAAAGAGCAGAAATTAAGGTATAGATTTCATTGAAGCAACCAAACCCAAATATTTTAATATTACATCAGACATCATGAAGTATAAACCTAATCGAACAAAGAAAGTAAACCTTCAGAAGGCTCAGGAGGATTTTGCATCACTGAAATGAAAATTTGCACCACTTCTCAACGCTGCAAAAAATAAGGAAGTTAATACCACCCTACTACACTACCACGACTGGGGAAAGCGATCGCATCTTATTTTATAGCACTACGCAATCAGGGCGCGGACATTTTTGAGTGTACCAAACCTATGAACAGTAAACTTATTACTTATTACTTATTACTTATTACTTATTACTTATTACTTATTACTTGCGCGTAGCGGTATGCTCCCGCGAGTTCTGCTTAAACATGACAAAGGGTGTAATTTATTTGACTCAAGATGAATATTCAACAACCAAAAATTCTCATTGTTGATGACCATCGCTTACTGTTAAATGGAACCATTAATTTAGTAAGCGATCGCTTTCAAGATGCCCAAATATTCTCAGCTCAAACCGTGCAACAAGCTCTTGCTGAAGTTGCTCTACATTCCCCTGATTTAGCGATCGCTGATTTATCTATTCCCCAGGAATCGGGGACACCAGCCCAAATAGAGCATGGATTGGGATTGCTCAAGCAATTAATGCAAGATTATCCCCAACTTAACTTGATGGTGCAAAGTAGTAACATCAAAGCATTAGTTCGCCTCATACCTGAAATTGATGCCCATCAAGGGGGATTTACAATCGCCGACAAAAGCGAAACTGTAGAAACATTTTTAACTCGCATGGAATGGGCGATGCAGGGACTTACCCATACTAAGGATTTACAAAGCGATTTGGAAGTCAAACCCGAGTGGTTGGAAGTGTTGCGACTTGCTTTTGAAGAAGGTTTGCAAGATAAAGCGATCGCTCAATCAATGTATAAGTCAGAACGTATGATTCGTCACTACTGGTCAAAAATTCAGGATGCATTAGAAATTTATCCCGAACCAGGAAAAAACGTGCGAGCATTAACGCAAATCCGTGCGCGGGAAAAAGGTTTACTAGACTGATTACTGGTTGAGGAGATTATGTCTGCCATTTTAGATCCCCAAAGTAAACTCAAGCGTCAAATGGTTCTAGTTGTTTTGATTTTGACGGTTGTAGGTACAACTATTGCCACTATCATCCACAGGTTGGAACTCAATACCCACCCACTTCATCTAATTAATCCTCCCCTGTTCGCAATTACATCTTTAATATTACTGATACGTCTTTATACAAAACCAGAGAGTTTGCAACAAGTAATAAATCTGAGTTTATTTCAGAGTGTAATGTTTGTTGTGATGCCTGGTTGGTTTCACTCTCTCAAGGCATTTACCTCATCCAACATTACTCTTGTAGATAATTTACCACCGATATCCTCAGTATCGTTGATGTTGATGACGTTTATGTTGATAACCCTGCGTCCCCAACGATTACTGAAAGCGACTATACTCGTCTGGATAGGTGTTGCTGGACCTATTTTGACCTATTTCATTTTTCACCCAGAAGAACTATACTCCCTACGAGGGCTAGATTTAATCATCTCCTTCGGACCAGTAATGGGGACGCAAACAGCACTGATTTTTTTGCATAATCGTCTCCAGTCAATGGTGGAAAGCTTGTATGCCGAACGTCTCCAGTACTATGCTCAAATCATAGAGCGGCAGAGTGTTCGCCAAAAGGCTTTGGAACAAGCTTTTACCCAAATTCATAATGGACCACTACAAACCCTAGCACTACTGCAAAGAGATGTGCAAACCGAGCAGATATCTCAAACAGAATTTTTACAGCGTTTGAACTCACTCAATAGTGAAATTCGCGCAGTCGGGCACAGTCTTACAGATAAAAATAATACAGTTAGTAAGTCAATAAGTTCCTTAGAAACTTTAGAATCTGCTACTTCTGAAAATTGTCTTCGCCTGGGGGAAGGAACTTCTATTGACCTAAATCTTCCCTTGCATAATTTACTTCACGAAGTATATTCCCTAACCCTGAAGCGCAATCTGACTTGCTTCCAAACTATTCGAGTCAAAGTACGGAATTTTGCACCTATTACCCAACCTTCCCTAACCTTGGAAATGAAACGCGACTTGTGTTTGTGGTTGGAGGAAGCTTTGTGTAATGTCGGTAAACACGCTCGTGGTGTAACTCGAATTGTGGTTACGGGGGAAGAGCGTGGGGGTAATTATATTCTGAAGGTACAGGATAATGGTTGTGGTTTAAAGCCAGGAAAGGAGCAAGAAGGTACAAAGCACAGCCATTTATTAGCCAAAAGATTGGGAGGAAAATTTCATCGGGAGTCTTTACCCAAGGGAGGGGTAATTTGTGAACTATCTTGGAAGGTGTGAGAATTGCCGAAAAGTGCAATGACTAATGGTTAAAAATTACCATAGGTAATGTCCATAACTGTCAATGATTTCCCCTTGAAATTGAATGATACTGAAATTGTTGAAAGCAAACAACAATTTGAAAATTCAAAATTTTGGAGAAAAACATAGCTGTCAATCTAAATGGATCTGTCTACAGGTAAGCGTAATTGGGAGGTGTTTGGAGACGTTAGTACTTTTAACACTCCTTGCGGGAAGTCCCAGAGGGGTGTGTACTGACGGGCATTGGGTTGAAAGAGGAAATAACTCCTGATAGCAGCTATGAAGTCAAGTTTCATCCCGGTAGTAATAATGATATGGTAATTACGGATATTGCCGTGAATGACCGTAACAAAAATTACAAGACAAACCGCCTCAAACTGTATCGCAATATTCTAGTGGAAACTGATGTCTTACTTACTGATGAATAATAATCTTCACCTCCAAACTTCCCAGATTATACTGTTCTGCTAGAGCAGCGAGCGCCTTCTCCAAAGGACAGTATTTCATAAATAGATAAGGCTTTGTTTAATGTGAAGTGCAATGAATTAAGGTTTTATTATTCAAACAGGTGTAGTCTAGGCAGGACTACACCTGTTTCTGTTCTTGCATGGCGATAGAGTATAAAACAAGATGGATACAATAGGGATGAGTATACAAGGGATATTTTTGCTGGTAATAATAGGAATAATCCTGTATATTCTCTATTTTTACTTACGTCTGCGGCAACAAAAACGTCATTTATTGCAACAACTCCAAGAAAAGCAACAGTTAACAGAAAAGACATTTGCAGAAATTCACAATAATCCGATGCAAACCTTGGCTTTTCTCATCAGAGAAATTGAAATTCATGAAGTACCCCAACAAGAGTTATTAGAGTATTTACGTGATGTTTACCATTCGATTCTTGTGGTTATTGAAAATTTAAATGATAATCAAAATGAATGAAGGTAGCTTTAAGCTATACAACATGTTGAAAGCAGCATAAAAAATGTGCGAACTTTCTTGTCAGGTGTGAGAATTGCCGAAAAGTGCAATGACTAATGGTCAAAAATTACCATAGGCTTTGTCTGTAAATGTCAATGTTTTTCCTTTCATATTCAACGATACTGAAATTGTTGAAACAAACACATGAATTTCAGGAGAAAAAATAATGGCAACTTCAACTCGTACAACTATAAGAAATGGTAGCACTGGTAGTGATGTTAAAACACTACAGATGATGATCAATGAAGTTTACGGTTCTGTACTCGTTGTTGATAGTATTTTTGGTAATAAAACCGAAGGTTTTGTTAAACAGTACCAACAAGATCATGGCTTAGTTGTTGATGGTATAGTTGGACCAGCTACTTGGACAAGTTTAGAAGACCGTTTTAGCAAAGATTAAATTAATCCAATCAATTAAAACTATAACTTTTTATAGATATAGGAAGGTTTGAATTTTGAAAAAAATTAGGTATCTTTAGGTATTTGTAGTGGACTGACACACCTAAAAATGTAGGTTGGTTTGAGCGATAGGGAAACCCAACAAAGCTTTACTGGTGTTGGGTTACTCTGCTCCAAGCCGCTGTTGCGTCTACATTCTTCAACCCAACCTACACCTATTGCACCATCTTAGTTGTGTCACGCCACTACGTATATTTCAAAAATCAATTATGAGTCCTATATACATTAATAAAAGCCCTGATTTTTTAGAGAAAATTGGGGCTTTTGTTTTGATTATTTGTTTATCCATTGCCGAAAAGTGTAATGACTAATTGTCAGAAATTACCATAGGCTTTGTCCGTAACTGTCAATGATTTCCCCTTGAAATTGAATGATACTTAAATTGTTGAACAAAACAACGATTAAACCAAAACCACCTTGAGATTTGTAATTGTTGTAGGTTGGGTATAGCCTTCGGCATCCTGTGAAAAGCGATAGCGTAACCCAACGATAGCGATGGTTCCGTTGGGTTTCATTCTATTGCTACGCAACGCTAACGCGAACAACCCAACCTACATGAAAACTCCAGATTTCAAGATGGATGGGGTTTAAATTAATCCACAAAACCAGGAGAAAATCATGACTTATACAACTCAAACCACCACCACTCGTCCTACTCTTACCCTTGGTAGCACTGGTGAAGATGTAAAAGATTTACAAACAGTTTTGAATGCAACTGTTGCTTATAATAGCCTAGTAGTTGATGGAGTATTTGGTAATCTGACAAAGGAAGCTGTCATGGCTTTTCAAAAACAGTATGGTTTAACCATTGATGGAATTGTTGGTGACCAAACTTGGGCAGTAGTAGATACAATTGTCCGCGCTACTCTGTGTTTTGGTAGTAAAGGTGAAGATGTAGAATATCTACAAAGACGGTTAAATGGGATTGGATTTGGTTCTTTGGTAGTTGATGGAATATTTGGTGTAGCAACAGAATCAGCTGTGAAGAAATTTCAAAAATACTATGGTTTAACTGTGGATGGAATTGTTGGCAGTCAAACTTGGGCTAAATTAGAATCTATCGATGTTTAGAGTTTAATTCACTAATCAAAACTAATATCAACAAACGCTCATTTTTTATCGCTATTAATGACCCTTCGGGTATCTCCTAAGCCCTTCGGGCAGGCTGCGCCAACGGAGACGCTTCGCGAACAACACTTGCTACAAGTCGGGGAACCCGCCCAACGCAGTGTTTCACCAGATTAATGCGATAAAAAATGAGTAGTTAATCAAAATATGATGAAAAAAAGGCGACAAAAACAATGAAAAATGTCGAATCTCCCCAGGCTGATGGTTACAACATCTTATTTATATTTACAGATCAAGAAAGATACTTCCATCAATGGCCATCAGGGGTAACTTTACCTGGACATGAGCGTTTACAACAAACTGGTATTACTTTCCATAACCATTACACCTCAGCAGTAATGTGTACATCATCACGCTCAGTACTTCTAACAGGGCTATCCACTCCAGTCAACGGTATGTTTGAAAATACCAATGCGCCCTATGTCCCTAACCTTTCCACTGATATTCCTACCTATGGGCATCTATTACGCAAATCTGGTTATTACACTGCTTATAAAGGTAAATGGCACCTCAACCGTAAATTTGATTCCACTAATAAGCCTGTAGATTTAACCAAAGCCATGGATAATTATGGCTTCTCAGATTACGATTACTACGACCCTGGGGACATTATTGGGCATACTTTAGGAGGATATCTTCATGATCATTTGGTTGCAGGGAGTGCTACTCGTTGGTTAAGAAATCAGGGGCGTACTCTCAATGATGACAATAAACCTTGGTGTTTGACAGTTAGTCTTGTTAATCCCCACGATGTCATGTATTTCAATACAGATGCAGCAGGAGAAAACCGACAAGATACTGGCAATCTAATCTTGGAAGCAGCCAGGGCACCTGCTCACAAACTTTACAATGCTAAATGGGATATACCTTTACCTAGTAATTTATACCAACCTTTTGATGAACCCGCCCGTCCCCAAGCTCATGGTGAGTTTGATAAAATGTGGAGCTATCTTTTAGGTGCAGTTCCTCAGGAAGATGAACCTTGGCAGCGTTTAAATGATTACTACATCAACTGTATTCGCCATGTTGACCAACAAGTAAATAGGATTTTACAGGAGTTAGATAATCTAGATTTAACCCGTCGTACTATCATCATTTTCTCCTCGGATCATGGTGAAATGGCTGGTGCCCACGGGTTGAGAGGAAAAGGTCCATTTGCTTATGAGGAAACAATTCATTTACCTTTTTATATAGTTCATCCCGATGTCAAAGGAGGACAAAACTGTCAGGCTTTAACCTCCCATATCGATTTTGTACCCACATTGTTATCTATGGCTGGGGTTAGTGCTGAAACTCAAGTTGAGCTAGCAGGACAAAAGTTACCTGGGAAAGATTTGACAACATTACTTTCTCAACCAGAAAAAGCTTCTATCAATGAGATACGTGATAGCATTTTATTTACCTATAGTGGTCTAATGACCAATGACAGCGAGTTTTTTCGCTTCTTATCCACAGTAAAAGATCCAGATGGGGGGATAAGAAAAGTGATTAAACAAGCAACTCTCCCAAATATGAAAAAAAGGGGTAGTCTGCGTACAGTTTTTGATGGTCGATATAAGTTTACTCGATACTTTTCTCCCACTGAACATAACCAGCCATCTAATCTCGAAGATTTATATGCTGCAAACGATTTAGAATTATTTGATTTAGCCGAAGATCCACAAGAAATGAAAAATCTTGCTGGGGAAAAGGATAAAAATGCAGATTTGATTCTATCTATGAGTCAAAAGTTAGAGCAGCAAATCCAAGCAGAAATCGGCAAAGATGATGGAAGCGAACTACCTAAAATACCTGGCATTGATTGGTCACTGACAAAAATAGATTTGTAGTACGAAAGTCGGCTCATAAAATGTTCCTCTAACCCCATGATTTCCATTGCATCTGTGAAATTATCCTGGATGAACTCACCATTAGCTTAATTATTCATACTTACAGCAGTTTTCATCTATTTGAACCACATCTTCATGTAGGGGTTTAGCATGTAGGGGTTTAGCAGTGCTAAACCCCTACGGTGTGGTCTATTTACCTGAAAATCGCTGTAATTCCGGGAGCCGTTCGTCTTTTGTACGGCTCCCGGAGCATTTAATTAGCAATCGGCTCCGCACACTCAGTGGAACAATCGCTTTCTACTCTAATCCCCAACTGTCTGGGTATACAGTCATAACTTTAACTACATTACCGAAAACGGCAATGAGTAATGGTTAAAACTTACAACAGTTCTTGTCTGTAACTGTCAATGATTTATCCACTTATTTATTCGATACTAAAAATATCGAACAAAAAAAATAATTTGAGGATAAAAAAATGGCAATTTTTCAAGAAAGTGAAGGCACTAGTGCCGGACACTCTAACTTAAGAAAAGGTGATACTGGAGTAGAAGTAAAAACATTAGAAGAATCACTCAATCTTTTCTTTGGTAGCGTACTTAAAGTTGATAGTGTTTTTGGAAATAGAACTGAGGAATTCGTCAAAAAATTCCAATCTGCTTGCAATATTACAGTTGATGGGATTGCTGGACAAGAAACTTGGCTTTGTCTAGACCAAATTAAGTCTCACATAGGAAAATCTCATCCCACCCAACGGGAAGGTGATAAAGGGGATTATGTTAAATATCTCCAAGTTTGGCTCAATGGTTACTACAGTTCTCAACTCGTTGTTGATGGTATTTTTGGTGATCAAACTGAAAATTTAGTTAAAAAATTTCAACAACAACGTTCTCTTACAGTTGATGGTATTGTCGGTTCTCAAACTTGGAGTCAACTTGAACAACCAAACTGGGATGTTTAGTGTTTGGTTTTTGACTCTTTTACTTCAAATTTCGACTCAATAGATGAGTATCCCCAGTCGATTTACTAAACCAATTATTTATTTCCAAGAACTAAATGAATACTAAACCTTTACCTATCATCATAGTTATTTTTATGGTTTTGTTGTTGTTTATTGCACCCGGAAAGATACTTGCAGCAACTCAAACCAAATCAGTTACACTCTTACCAAGCAAAGGACAAGAAATTGGCTTTGTTTACGAAGCATTTTTAAATCCAAACCAGGAAGCGGCTGAAGAGGAAGATACACCCCCCTTTGCTCCCAAAGAATTTTTATCTACAGAACCATCTGTACCAAGAAATCAACGTAAATCTCGGGGACACGGAATGCTGAGAATTACCAATGACCTAAGTAAAGCCTATGTGGATGTCAAGATAGAAAATGTCAATCTTGAAGATATTAATATGTTCCATATTCATTGCGGTAGACCAGGTCAACTTGGTCCGATAATAATTGACTTTGGTAATTCTTCTAATATCCAGAAAAATTTTACGGACGATGTTTTTAAAGTAGAAATTAGAAATGAAGATATTGAAAAAGTAATTAATTCTGGGCATGGGATTGTAGGTGCTTATACTGCGGGATGCCCAATTGTTCCGGGCACAGTTGATAAAGTCAAAACAATCGCAGGGATGCAACACATTGCTCAAAAAGGTGAACTTTACTTCAATTTACACACTAAAGCTCAAACCTTTTATGGAGATATTCGAGGAAAACTCCGTCCAGTAATGCTCCCCATTAAAAGAATGTAGAATGTAGAATTTAGAATGAGCGAATTGCGTTTTGCAACGGGGATTTTACCCCGACACAAAACGTGCTGCTTGTAGAAGCAGGGGAATTTAACCCCCAAAGTTGGTTAATAGCAATGATAAAGTTATATCGTTTCCGTTTGTATCGGAATTATTTCAGTTACTCTCTCTCTTCCTCTTCCTTTGCGTCCTTTGCGTCTTTGCGGTTTTTTATCATTCAGATGCTATCTGATTTGATATTACTGCACTCAGTAGTGGTGTACTGAATCCTAGAACTGAAATGAATTATTATCATTATTTCATAACATTTATTTGGTAATAATTGGGATGTCTAAAAATAAGTAATGTCATCAAACAGAAGTAGACATTATTTCATGAATAGATAAAGCTTCGTTTAATATGAAGTGTAATGAATTAATGTTTTCTTCAAAAAGGTGTAGTCCTGCCTAGACTACACCTGTTTCTGTTCTTGCATGGCGATAGCCGCAAAAAATAAGGAAATTAATACTACCCCTACTACACTACCACGACTGAGGAAAGCGATCGCATCTTATTTTATAGCACTACGCAATCAGGGCGCGGACATTTTTGAGTGCACCAAACCTATGAACAGTAAACTTATTACTTATTACTTATTACTTATTACTTGCGCGTAGCGCTTATAATCCCAACCACTCTCGCAAAGACTCCTGTAATTGTTCGACATCCAACTCAACTAACTGACCAAGGCTGGTAACAATTAAACTCTTTTTTACTGTATATAGACCACGTTTCACGGCTGTGGGTACGTTTAAACCTGCTGATGACCAGTCATTGAGTACAAATTCACCTGCAAGTAGGGATGTAGTTTTACTGGTGAGGGGAGTGATAAATATATCTTGAGATATATGTGTTGCACTGACCACAACTGCTGGTCTTACTTTAGAATTAGATAAATCTGAAAAAGGATACCTAACGAGGATAACATCATTTTTCGAGTAGCTGGGCATAAACATCATCCTCTGGGTTATCCCATATTGTATCAAGGGAGGCTTGGCTAGTTTGCAACCAGAAGTCTGTTTCTTCATCAGGCAAAACTGTGACTAACACTTTTGCTCCTTCTGGAAGTTCAATTGATTCCATGAGTTCAACTTTTCCTGCTTTGACAGTAGCCCAGAGGGTTTTTAACATTGTTCTGAGTTAATTAATGCATATCTATCTTCAGTCTATTTTACGGCGTTGCATAAATGGGGGATGAATTAAGATTTTTCACCCAAAATAAACATCACTCCTTTGCGCCTTTGCGCCTACCCTGCGGGAAGCCGCTTCGCGTCTAATGCGTGAGATAAAAATCATCCCACTAATCAGCAACACCTATTTTACCCATCTCTCCTTTGCACCCGATGCTCCCATGCCAAACCAATGGCAATAAATAACACAGTTAACCCTTGAATGGCATAAACCACCGTCACTGGTACACCAGCACTACGCTGCATCACATTTGCACCACTTCTCAACGCTGCAAAAAATAAAGAAGTTAACACCACCCCTACTACACTACCGCGACTGAGGAAAGCGATCGCAATTCCATCAAATCCATAACCAGGGGATACCTGTTCAAATAAGCGATATTTGGCTCCCATGACTTCGCAACTACCGGCTAGCCCAGCTAAACCACCGGCTATAGCCATTACCCAGATGATGGTGCGCTCTACAGATATCCCTGCATAACGGGAAGCAATGGGATTCAAACCAACGGCGGTAATTTGGTAACCAAAAGGCGATCGCACTAACAATATCCACAATATCCCTGCTACAATTAACCCGAGGAAAATCCCGGCGTGTGCCAAACTCCCCGGTAAAATGATCGGCAGTTGGGCAGATTTGGCAATTAATGGTGAATAGGGACTAGGAGCATTCGCTGCTTTTAGGGGATACTGTACCAAGTAGCTAATTATATTCATGGCAATATAATTTAACAGCAAGGTGGTAATTACTTCATTCACCCCCCGAAATCCCTTGAGATAACCAGCTATCCCACCCCAAACAGCACCAAAAACCAATCCTAACAACAAAGCCAAGGGGACGTGTAACCACGGATTTAAGCCTTGCACATATAACCCAACTAAAGTACTTCCCAAGGCACCAAAATATATTTGTCCTTCCCCACCAATATTAAATTGTCCGGCACGTAAGGCTACTAATACCCCTAAACCCGTAAGTAACAAGGGTGTCATTTTATTTAGGGTATTGCCAAAACCAAAGTAGGTAAAAATGGATTCCTTAACTAAGGCAGTATAGGCAGATACAGGACTTGCTCCAGCCAACAGAATTAAGATAGCTCCTACCAATAATGCTAGTGCGATCGCAATTATAGGTGAGATAATTGTTATTAGGGAATGGTTTGATTTAGTTACAGTCAAGGGGAATTTAGAATTTAGAATTTATAATTTAGAATTATTACCGTTCAGATCCCCAGATCCCCGACTTTTTAGAAAAGTCGGGGATCTAGATAAAGCTAATCTGTACTATATCAAGTATTATTTACCACTATTTTCTGATATTCTTGTTCAGTAATAAGATCCAAATTACTTTCCACACGATCTAGGAATGATATTCCATGTAAATGGTCGAGTTCATGTTGAAATATACGAGCGACAAAATCTGTAAAATGTTGCTTTTGCAGTTGACCATTTCTATCAGAATATGTCACTTCAATTTCTTTATATCTAGGTACTAAACCCCTAATTCCCGGAATACTCAAACAGCCCTCCCATCCTTTAATTGTTTCTGAAGAATGGCTAACAATTTCCGGATTAATCATTGCTGTCGGTTCCATTTCTGGGGCATGGGGATATCTAGGATTGGGGTGAGAAGCAACAATAAATATTTGGTAAGATTGGGCTACTTGTGGGGCAGCAATGCCTACCCCATTAGCATTATCCGCCGTAGCAATCAAATTATCAATCAGTTGTTGAATATTGCGATCGCTAATATTTTCGACTGGTTTTGCTAGTTGGCGTAATATGGGATTACCTAATTGTATAACTTGCATCAATTGAGACATTAATCAACCTCCTCTATGTAATTTTTTGTCACTAAATCAATATCAATATAACTAATGTTTTTTAGTAATTGATATATACTAGCGATGCATCCCTTTCTATCCATTTCAAGACTTAAGGGACTTCCAGATAAAAAAACATCCCATAGTTATCAGGCAACAAAACGTGTAAATTTCACTGTCAACTGTCAACCGTCAACTGTCAACCATCCTTGTGGGATAATTTATTTCCTGAAGTTCCCTAACTTCGTCTATCTACTGGCAAAGGAGCAGGTTTAACAACTACTTGTCTTGTCTGTCCTCGGCGTTGTATTGTGATATCTAAAGCTTCTCCAACCTTACTTTTTTCTACTATTTTTTGTACCTGTTCAATATCAGTAACAGATTGATTATTAATACTTTTAACTACATCCCCTGCCCGCATTCCACCAATATCAGCAGGAGAACGGGGAACTATACGCACTAACAAAACACCTTTATCTGCACTAATGTTAAAGCCATTTAACTCAGTCTTTAGCCTTTCCTTCAATTCCGGATTCAAAGTTGCCATGACAATACCCAAGTAGGGATGATCCACCCGTCCCTTGGTAATTAATTGTTGGGAAATTCGTTGTACAGTATTAATGGGAATGGCAAAACCCAAGCCTTGAGCACCACGAATAATCGCCGTATTCATGCCAATTACTTGACCACGAATATTCAACAATGGTCCACCAGAGTTACCAGGATTAATTGCTGCATCAGTTTGCAGATAGTCTACCCGTTTATCGCTAGCACCAATATCTCGACTGGAACGACCCGTAGCACTAATAATACCAGAAGTGACGGTATAATCTAAACCTAAAGGATTACCGATGGCAATCACCGCTTCTCCAGACTGTAACTGTTCAGAGTTACCCAAAGGTATAGTTGGTAGATTATTGGCATTGATTTTAATCACAGCCACATCTGTAACTTTATCTTCACCCAGCACCTTACCGTCAAAACTGCGCCCATCTTTCAG
The DNA here is from genome assembly GCA_030066045.1 of Calothrix sp. MO_167.B12. Classification (GTDB taxonomy): domain Bacteria; phylum Cyanobacteriota; class Cyanobacteriia; order Cyanobacteriales; family Nostocaceae; genus Calothrix_A. The sequence continues at coordinate 8,148 of JASJCJ010000106.1, read as the reverse complement.
TTTTACCGTTACCACATCCGCGCCATCTACGACGTGGGCATTAGTTAAAATTTCACCGTTGGAGTTGATAATAAATCCAGAACCATTACCCCTTTGTACCCGTTGTCTTCTTTGGGGTGGTAATTGACCCCCAAAAAAACGCCGGAAAAATGGATCGTCAAATTCATCAGGTACTCTAGACCTAATTGTCCTAGATGTATCAATCCTAACCACTGCCGGACCAACTTTTTCCACAACTTTAACCACAAAATTGGGATCGCCAGAAGAAGCAATAATTGGGGGAGGGGCGATTGCTGGTCGATTTTGATTTGGTTGGGATGCTGGGGTTTGCGCCGTGGAATTTGTCTGTTGTAAAGGATTATTTAGAGCAGCACATCCTCCAGTTAAACTACTCACCAAGAGTAAAATTAGGCTACGGGCGGCGATTTTTTGCGGTAAAACTTGAGTGTCAATTGGTTGTGATTGTTTGTTCGTCATTTTCATGGGTTTTACTTTTCTGTGAGATTCAGTGGAGTGGTAGTATATTTCTTGCCTACTGGGGGTGTCCAAAAAAGATTACAACTTAAAAGTTGATTTTTGATATATGGGACTTACGCAATTGGCACATTCACCGTAGGGTGTGTGACGCTTGGATAAATATTGTAGGCAACAATTAGGCTTCTAGGGTCATGCACTAACTACCGATTGTGAGAATATCGTCAGTCTTGATATAAAATTCATTTTGCTTAATTGGTACTTCCTTTATATTTTCTATTTTGACAATTAACGGCCAAGGTGGTGGACAATGGAAATTTCCGTAGATAATTTATGGAGTCAAGTACTAGAGCGGTTACAACTAGAACTGTCCCGTCCCACCTTTGAAACTTGGATTAAAACAGCTACTGCCGAATGCTGGGAAAATAATTGCCTGGTGATTCGCACTCCTAATCCATTCGCTCGTAATTGGCTGCACAAATATTACATCAATACAATTGCCAATACAGTCAAAGATATTGTTGGTCATCCTGTAGAAATTTACATCACCGCTGCCCAAGGAGATGAGGCATCCACCATTGATGAAAGAGATGCTGGTGCTTGGGGATTACCTACTCCCGAAGGAGTTATTCCCGAATCCACTCGCCAAAACCGGATCAAAACTGCGGACTTAAACCCCAAATATATGTTTTCCCGGTTTGTAGTTGGTGCGAACAATCGCATGGCCCATGCAGCATCCTTGGCGGTTGCTGAATCTCCAGGGAGGGAATTTAACCCCCTATTTATATGTGGTGGGGTGGGTTTAGGTAAAACCCATCTGATGCAAGCAATTGGTCACTACCGTTGGGAAATTTGCCCTGATTCCAAGGTATTTTACGTTTCCACAGAGAAATTTACCAATGATTTAATTACCGCTATTCGTCGGGATAGTATGCAGAGTTTTCGGGAACATTACCGGGATGCAGATGTTTTGCTGGTGGATGATATTCAGTTTATTGAAGGTAAGGAATATACCCAAGAAGAATTTTTTCATACTTTTAATACTTTACATGAAGCTGGAAAACAAGTGGTAATTGCCTCGGACCGACCCCCTAATCAAATCCCTCGATTGCAAGAAAGACTGTGTTCCCGGTTTTCTATGGGATTAATTGCTGATATTCAACCCCCAGATTTAGAAACCAGGATGGCAATTTTACAGAAAAAAGCTGAATATGAAAACATTCGCTTGCCCAAGGATATTATTGAATACATTGCCAGTCACTACACATCTAATATTCGCGAGTTGGAGGGAGCATTAATTCGGGCATTAGCTTATATTTCCATTTGGAGTTTGCCCATGACTGTAGAAAATATTACTTCAGTATTAGCACCCCGAACGGAGAAAGTAGAAGCCACTCCAGAAGCCATTTTGAAAATTATCACCGATACTTTTAATGTATCCATTGAAGACCTCAAAAGTAATTCTCGGCGGCGGGAAATTAGTTGGGCGCGTCAAATTGCCATGTATTTAATGCGGCAACATACGGATTTGAGTTTGCCCAGAATCGGCGAAGAATTTGGTGGCAAAGACCACACAACGGTGATCTACAGCTGCGAAAAAATCACCCAGTTACGGGAAACAGATCCGGCTTTAGCCGAGACCCTAAGCCAACTTAGCGATCGCCTCACCAAACCCAATTAGCCTTAAAATAGATAATGCTCAATCAATTTCTAAATTATTAATTTAAATATAAAAAATGATTAAGTAATAATTAAGTTGTGGAAAACATCTGTATCTCTGTGGAAAACATCTGTATCTTTGTGGAAAACTTCAGGCATTATAGTTAAGTTGTGGAAAAAAACTTAATTCTTTCCCACTTTTTCCACAACAGTTTTCCACATTTTCCACAGCCTTAGTGCTGCTGGGCGTCAGTTAAAAGTCAAAAGTCAAAAGTGTGGGCTACTAGTGGTCTATCGCATTAATTTTGATAGTTTATTGTAGTGCGGGCATCTTGCCCGCTTTTTGTCAGCAGGAAGCGAGATGCTTTTTGTCAACAGAGAGCGAGACGCTCCCACTACATTTCTTACCCTTCAGAACTTATGGGACAGACCACTAGTACCGTTGTGGGAAACTCAAAAATATGCACTTGAGGGTATCTACCCCTTTAATTAGCCGTGCTTACGTCCCCGTCTACAAGGGACCGGGGTTTTACCCACGTATAATATAGCGCTACGCGCAAGTAATAAGTAATAAGTAATAAGTAATAAGCTTACTAATCAAGGGTTGTAGCTCTCAAAAATGTCCTAACCTAGTTACGTAGCGCTATAAAATCCAAAATCTAAAATTGTTCGACCATGAAATTAGTTTGCACCCAAAGCGATTTGAGTACACACCTTTCCCTTGTCAGTAGGGCAGTTCCTTCTCGTCCTACTCACCCCATCCTTGCCAATGTACTTTTGCAAGCGGATGCAGACACTAACCAGGTAAGCTTAACAGCCTTTGACCTCAGTTTGGGTATCCGTACCAGTTTTAGTGCTGAGGTGTTTCAAGGGGGAGTACTGGCACTACCAGCGAAATTACTCAATGACATTACCACTCGCCTGCCAGAGGGGGATATTACCTTGGATGATGAATTAAATGCAGGGGAAAATGACTCGGCAGAAGGTTTAACTCTAACCCTAACTCCCCAAACTGGGCGCTATCAAGTCAGGGCAGTGGTAGGTGAAGAATTTCCCGACTTACCAGCGCTGGAAGAGGCGCGAACTATTGAACTCAGTGCAGATGCCTTGATTGAAGGATTGCGAGGTTCTTTATTTGCTACCAGTGTAGAAGAAGCCAAGCAGGTACTCACAGGGGTACATTTAACAGTGCAACCAGATACCCTAGAATTTGCAGCTACGGATGGGCATCGTTTGGCTGTGGTGGAAACTCCGAACGAAAATCCAGATCCGAGTACTGAAAACCAATTAGAAGTAACTGTACCTGGTAAAGCATTGCGGGAATTAGAGAAAATGTTAGCTCATAATAAGAGTGAAAATGAGCTAGTGACTTTAAATTTCGATGCGGGTCAAGTTGTTTTTCAGTGGCAAAATCAACGTTTAACTAGTCGGACTTTAGAAGGACAATATCCCGCTTATGGTCAACTAATTCCCCAGACATTCGAGCGAGAAATTACTTTAGATCGACGACAGTTTGTCACGGCACTAGAGCGAATTGCTGTATTTGCTGATCGCCAGAATAATATTGTTAAAGTTAATATTGATAGTGTGGAGCAAGAACTTACTTTATCTGTAGAAGCTCAAGAGTTGGGAAGTGGTAGAGATTCGATCCCGGCAGAAATCTCTGGAGAGGATATAGTTATTGCTTTCAATATCAAATATTTAATGGATGGTTTGAAAGCTTTACCATCTACAGAAATTCTCATGCAAGTCAATCAACCTTTAACTCCTGTGATCTTTAAGCCTTTGGGAGGTATTAATATGACCTATTTAGCCATGCCCGTACAATTGCGGAATTAGTTGTTAGTTGTTAGTTGACAGTTGTTAGTTGACAGTTGTTAGTTGACAGTTGACAGTTGACAGTTGACAGTATGTAATTCATAACTCCTTCACTCCTTCACTCCCTCACTCCTTCCCTCCCTTACCTTGGTAAATGAAATCAGCGATCGCTTGTTCTTTCTGAGTTATCATACCTGATGGCACGCTCAATAAAACTGAGCGTTGTTTGATACCCTTGAGGCGACGCTCAACTCGACTGGGAATACCATATCCGTAAATAATATGCCCTTGTCCTGCTAACACCACCACTTGATAATTGGGGTTTGCTCGTACAAACTTGGCGATCCCTTGCGCCATAGTTTCATCCCACAAAACTTGGGCGGTAAAAAAGCGTTCTGCACTCTCACTATTACCATGTCCTGCGGCTTGATGTTTACGGAAAGCTGCCAGGGCTAATTGACGGTATTGTTGGTTATCGGTGCGAATTTCGGCAATGGGAGGGATAAATTTTCTTTCTGAGGGTGTGAGACTAGATAACCCTTGACGGGCAACTTTACGGGTAACTTCACTAGGGGTATTTAAGGCTAAAACAGGTAATCTTTTTTCCTTAGCCAAGCGGAGGATGGGGGCATAATATTCCCAGGGAAAACCCCAACGTTGTTTGTACTCGCTTTTCTCCACAAGTTCTGCTTCCGTAATTTTTCCAGCTAGATATTGATTGACAACATCTTGGTAAGGACGCTGGAACATTTCCATGGCGATGGCAATTTTCCTATTCCCTTTATACAGTTGTTGAATAATTTTCAACTGATTTTGATGGTCAATTTGACTATCGTGGGTTTCACCTAAATAAACCACCTGTGCTTTTTGCAATTCTGGTAGTATTTGTTGCCACTTACTCACACATTGACTAGCAGTAAATTTTTGTGTACAGTTGGTCTCTATTTTTTCTTGGGCATAGGTTGGTGAAATACAAAGTAAGCAAGACAACGTAAAAATTAACAGGTGACAATAAAGTTTTTTCCAATTTTTCATGAAGTTATAAGTAACTGGGTCAAATTAAATATAGAACCTCACCCCGCCTGAAGGCACCCTCTTGGGAGTGGGGGACTGGGAGAGTGGGGGAGTGGGGGTAGAAAAAACAAGTCCAAATTATGACAATAATCCCCAGCTTTTAGTCTGGTGAGGGGTCATTGTGAGGGCTGGGGATGAGGTTAAGTCGTCGCGGTGTTTAGATCCCCCAGAATTCCTTACAGTCAGCCTACTTGTAAATAACTGTTATTTTTTCGACTTTGTCACCATAAAAATGGCTAAACTAAATCTAGATTGAGAAAATATACTGACCAAGTATCATTTACCACCATTATTATGCTGTTTAACCCAGCTAACACAACCTACTGGATATTTTTGGGTATAGGAGTCTTATTATTCCTGTTTGTGATTGTCTCCGGTGGCACAGATGAAGATATTGATGTGGACAGCGATGTTGATGTTGATGCCGACGTAGACTTTGATGGGGAAGGCAACTTTAATTTAGGGTTGGTGCTGGGATGGGCTGGTATTGGTAAAGCACCCCTGATTTTATTACTGGCAACAGATTTGAGTTTATGGGGCTTGTTTGGCTGGATGCTCAATGTTTGGTTAGGGGGCATCCTCAATCAAGTGCCCAGTGGTATTTGGAGTAGTATTGTGTTATTTTTGTCGCTGTTGTTCAGTTTATTTACAGGGGGACTGATTGCACGACCAATGGGGAGAATTTTTGCAGAATTTGGCGAAGATACAAGTAGCGATCGCTTAATTGGTCTGAATGGTACGGTCAGTTCTGCGAGTATTCCCGTAGAGAATCAAGGCAGAATTGGTCAAATAGATATCATTGATAGACGTGGCAATCTCGTAACGGTGAATGCCACCATTCCCAAGTGGGCAACAGTTATTCCCCATCATGGCGACAAAGTAATTGTAATTGATAGACAGCAAGATATTTATTGTGCGATCGCTCAAGACAGTCCAGATGTAGACCATTGGCTCAGAGTAACCCATAGAAAATGACGATAAAAGAATATGCTATTTTGGTTAACTTTCATTGAATCATTGCCACTAATTCCTACAGCTACCACCACGGCGCAGTTGTCTAATGTCAGCGATAATACATTTACATCCTTAGATATAATCGCTGAAAAACCATTAGCAAAATCCCCCCATATTTCTCAAATATCTACCCCACCTATTCTTGCCCAAGTGGGTGGAACCCTAGTTTTCCCCGGTGTGATTGGGGGTTTAGTTTTACTCTTACTGCTAAGTATTTGGGCTTACACGCGGATTTATGTAATTACTCCCAATAACGAAGCATTTGTGAGAACTGGTGGTGTTTTTATTAAAAAGAAAACTGTAGTTCTCAATGGTGGTTGCATTGTGGTGCCAGGATTTCACGAACTTACACGGGTGCCATTGCGGGAAATCTCCATTAATGTCGAGCGTACTGGTAAATTAGCGGTGCGTACTCAAGATTACCTACGGGCAAATATGCGGGTAACTTTTTATGTCTGCATCAATGCCAGTGAAGAAGATGTGTTAATTGCCGCTGCTCGACTTTCCAGACAAGGTAAAATCTCAGGGGAAGATATCAAAGAAGCCCTAGAAACCCGTGCTGATGATGCCATTAGAGCTGCTGCCAAAAAGAAAACTTTAGCAGAAATTGATTCTGATAAGTTAGGGTTTGCCGAAGAAGTTTTAAACTTAACCCAGCAGGACTTAAAGAAAGTAGGTTTAACTCTGAATAACATTGCCATTTCCGAAATAGAAGAAAGCGACACCTACGACACCAATAATTTCTTTGACGCTCAAGGGGTACGTTTGCGGACAGAAACCATTCAACGTTCAATTCAGCAGAAACGGGAAGTGGAATTGACAACCCAAGTAGCCATCGAGCAGAAAGAATTAGATGCTCAAAAGCGCTCCCTACAAATTGCTCAGGAGAAAGAAACCGCCGAACTAGAGCAAAAATTGCAAGTAGAAGCACTGACAGCACAGCGACAGCGGGAAATTCAGGAAGCGAAAGACAAAGAAGCCGCAGCCACCCTCCGGAGCAAAATTTTACAGGATAAATCCGTAGAAGAAGAGGAAATTGGCAAAAAATTGTCGATTCAACAGAGCCAAATTGAAGCAGATATTGCCCTAGAAGCTCGGAATAAAGAGTTGAAGGTAGCACAAACCAAGCAAAGACAAGAAGCTGAACTAGCGGAAATAGCCCGTCAACAAACAGTAGAGTCTAATCAATTGCAAGCACAGGTGCAAATAGCCGAGTCGGAAAAAGTCGCCAAACTAGCACAGGAAGACTTAGCCATATCCATTGCCAACAAAAAACAAGAGACTTTCTTAGCAGCAGCCGAACAAGCCAAAGCCGAAGAATCTGTGCAGACAGCCAGTGAACTGGAAAAAGCCGAACGGGGTAAAAGTCTATCTATTATAGCCGCCGAGCAACAAGCCCAAGAACGCAATATTGGCGAGCGTAACGTCATCGAAATCGACGCTTTTCGTCGCCGTAAGCAAGCAGAAATTGCCCAAGAAGCAGCAGAACTCGAAGCTGAATCAATTCGTATTTTAGCAGATGCCGAACGCGATCGCGCCTTAGCAGAAGCGGAAGGTATTCGTGCCAAAATTGCCGCCGAAAACACCATTAGTAATGCCAGTTTAAGTGCGAAAATTATCACCACCATCTGGCCAGAACTGTCGGAGAAACTACCAGAAATAGTCAGTTCCCTAGCACCACAACCAGGAGTTTTAGGGAATACCAGAATTTACTCATTCCCCGGTGCTAATAATAATGGTAAAGGGGTTGAAGATATTAATAAATTACTGCTATCCACCAGTGGTATTGCCGTGATTAATAGCTTACTAGAGGAAGGTAAATTAGGAGAATTAATATCTCAAATCAGTCAGTTAATTCAGAACCGGGATGAAGCTAAATTAGACACATTAATTCCGGAAATTGTAGATAATACATCTGAACCAAGTTTTAGCCACAATGATTCTCAAATAGATTCACAATCCCCAGAAAATAATTAGGGTCTGCTGAATAACTTTAAAACTCTTATCTTGTAAGCACCTCAGGCTATTTTGGCAGCAAAAAGTGCAATTCCCTTACGGATATAAGGCTTAAAAATCTTGCATTGACAATTTATCGGAGTTCAAAAAATG
>JASJCJ010000105.1 GCA_030066045.1 Calothrix sp. MO_167.B12 | reverse complement strand
GCTGAAGGTTGGTTACTGAGTGATTTTAACAGTTTAGAGCAATCTATTTTCTTGGAGTCAGTTAAGGTTGAATTGCCGATGGCGGAAATTTATCGTGGCGTTGTTTTTGAGTAAAATGGAAATCGAATTGCTGTCATACCTTGCTTTGCTTCTGTGCTTGGACAGTTTTTAACTTTTGATACAGAAGCGGATTTTTTTCTCTAACAGATTGTTGTAATTTTTCAAACTTGTAATCTTCACCTGGCTGCAAAGGTGGATAATTACGAAATGTGATGCTAGCAGATTTAATATTAATTATAACAAAAGCTGTTTTTTTAAAAAATTGATTAAATGATTTTATTTTAGCAGTAAGTAGTGTGTGTTGTCGCGCAGCGCAACGCACCACTTAGTAATATTTTCTCGTAACGTAACGCACCACATAAATATGGGCATCTTAAACACAAACACCATTTTCTCACACCCATGTCCAATTACCGCAGACCCCATATTCCTGGTGCTACCTACTTCATCACCCAAGTTACCTATCAACGAGAACCCTGGCTTTGCTCTGATATTGGACGTGCTGCTCTCCGCAAAGCTATTGTACACGTCCGAAAAAATTATCCTTTCTATATTGATGCCTTTGTTTTGCTGCCGGAACATTTTCATTGTTTATGGACACTGCCAGAAGGAGATAGTAATCTATCAATAAGGATGCTTTTGATTAAACGCTTTGTAACTAAATACTATGGGCATCAATTAGGACTTGATCTTAGTATGTCCCGTTCGCAAAAAAAGCGAAAAGAACGAAATTTATGGCAACGTCGCTTTTGGGAACATTTGATTAGAAATGAGGTTGATTTTGCCAATCATTGTGATTACATTCACTATAATCCTGTACGGCATAAGCTTTGTGAATCACCTCAACAATGGGCATACTCAAGTATTCATCGTTTTATGAAGCAAAATATTTATCCGTTAAATTGGGGTGGTAATGGTACGGTTCAGCTTGAGTCGGATATTTGGGATCTATGAGGTGCGTTGCTACTTGCTTGAGTTGGATATTTGGGATCTATGAGGTGCGTTGCGCTACGCGACAACACACCCTACTTGCTGAAATTTTCTTAACATATTTCTTTGATTTATCAAAGAGCAAGATATAATAATTTATCAATTGTTGATATAATCAGGACTTACGCAATTGTCACAATCAGTGATTGGTGCGTGAGGTTACAAGCCTGATGACTACGTTCAAATATTCTCGCAGCGCAACGCACCAAATTCATTTTTTCAACAAATTCAAATTCCTCTATAAACCAACTCCATCTTCAACTTTTCTACTTCCATCTTCAACCTTTCATTCTCTACTCTCAACCTAGCATTTTCTTCTCTAATCTCTTCAACTTCACTCCTCTTACTCAAAGCTTGATTAATCGCCAACTTCCGCATATCTAACGAAAACCACCGTTGATAAGTTTGGGTATGCACCTGCACGCTATGCCCCAAATTATCCGCTGCTGCCTTAATAGGAATCCCCAAAATATGTGCCCTAATTGCCCAAGCATGACGTAAATCATAGGGTTTAAAATCCAAACCAATTTTCCTAAACCACCAACTAACTCGTTGAGTTAATGCTGTGATTTCTGCATGATTATTTTTATCTTTTTTACTAATCGTATCTGCCAACATTTCTAAATATTTTGGATTCCTTAAATCAAACTCCTCAATCCATTGTTTATGTAAAGGTAAAGCTTGTCTTTCTCCAGTTTTACAATCTTTATGTACCTTCCATGTCAAATCTATATTTTCTTTACCCAACCACCAATCTATATCAGGATGAATAAAAAGTTCTCGCGGACGTAAACCAAAAACAGCTAACATTCCATAAGTCCATCGCCAAAGTTGCCAGCTATCTTTCACGTTTTGATTAACTTGTCTACCTCTCTGACTTAAATAGTCATCAAATTTGAAAAATCCAGAAATAATTTCCTCATCACTGGGTATGTTGCGGGAATTTTTATCTGGCATTTTAGAATAGTTTGATAAATCAATATCGATTTGAAATGTTGCACAAAATGCCGATATTGCTCTGGCTGCATTGTACCTCGCCCATTCCTTATCTATTTGTTCAATTGCAGTAATTAAATTTTCAGCTGTGGCTAAATCTTTGGGGTTGGTAAACCGCTTGGTTCGGGAATAATAATAGAAAAAAGTATGATCACTTTTTATCGTGCGTTTATGGGTTTTAAAATATTCCTGTTCAAACTTATCTAATAATTCACCAATAGTTGACAAATCTTTCGTAATTGCCTCATTCCCTAAATATTTATCATTCCAGACAAAAGTCTTACGAGCAATTAATTTCCCCAGTTCATACGCTTCTTCCTCCGCTGTTCTTAAACCATCCAAATTGGCAGGAATATTCAAACTAATATTGTATTGTTTTCTCCCAGTTCCCCTAGTATCTTTATCACCGGGTTTAATTGGTAACGTTGCTCGTAATTGCAGACTTCCATTAGATTCTCGAATTGTCACCTTTGTTTTTGCAGACTTTAAACGCAGATTTAATTGCTCCAATTCTGCTAATACCTTTGCTCTCATGTGTTCTCTTTGTTGCTTTGATTGCTGATATGAACCGAGAAAACTGCCGTCGGTAGATGGAATTGGCTCCATATCTGCAAATGCTTGTTGATATTTGTCTTGACCCTGGTTATGCATTACTGTAGTATTAGCCTATATTTAGCCTAAAAATAATTGTGTTATCGGCAAACAATGTGTATGACAAACATTGCTTATCAATAACATTTAACCCTTAGAAGCCATTAAACCATAAAAATAGTTACTCCGGTCCTTATCACGGTTATGACGGATTTGCTATCTTCGCTCGTGACATGGATATGGCACTCAACAGCCCCACTTGGGACTTAGTTGCTACTCCTTGGAAGAAAACTGCTGCAAAAGCTAAGGCTGCCTAATTCTTGAAATATCTGGATAGCCTGGGGTATTCACCCCAGGGAAGTGAGGGGAGGGAATGGTGAATGCTGAATGCTGGATGAATAATATCATTCATTATTCATAATTCATCACTCGTAACTCCGCTTCAAACCCTCTGGAGGTGAAAAATCCCTTTTTAGGCTATCCCCATTACCAGCTACTTACCCAGAAACTAGAGAGATACATCAATGCCACAGAATCCAGAGAAAATTGTAGACCACGTTGAACTATTTCAACAGCCTGAATATAGCGAACTATTCAAGAATAAGCGCGAACAGTTTGAAGGTGCACACCCCCAATCTGAAGTTGAGCGGGTTTCTGAGTGGACAAAAAGCTGGGAATATCGGGAAAAGAACTTTGCTCGTGAAGCTTTAACCGTTAACCCTGCTAAAGGTTGTCAGCCCTTAGGAGCTATCTTCGCTGCGGTTGGTTTTGAAGGTACTTTACCTTTTGTCCAAGGTTCTCAAGGTTGTGTTGCTTACTTCCGTACCCACCTCAGCCGTCACTACAAAGAGCCATTTTCTGCGGTATCTTCTTCTATGACTGAAGACGCAGCGGTTTTCGGTGGTTTGAACAATATGATTGATGGTTTGCAGAACTCTTACGAGCTTTACAAGCCCAAAATGATTGCTGTTTCCACCACCTGTATGGCTGAGGTTATCGGTGATGACTTGGGTGCATTTATCACCAACTCTAAGAATAAAGGTGCTGTTCCTCAAGATCTTCCTGTTCCTTTTGCTCATACCCCCAGTTTCGTAGGTTCTCACATCACTGGCTACGACAACATGATGAAGGGTATTCTTTCTAACCTGACTGAAGGTAAGAAGAAGAGCAAGAGCAATGGTAAATTGAACTTTGTTCCTGGTTTTGATACCTACACCGAAAACAACCGCGAAATCAAGCGGATGCTTGGTTTAATGGGAATTGACTACACAATTCTCTCTGACAACAGCGACTATCTGGATTCTCCCAACAATGGTCAGTTCGATATGTACCCCGGTGGTACTAAGCTAGAAGATGCAGCAGATGCTTGCAATGCTGAAGATACCATCTTCTTACAACACTATGCTACCGTTAAAACCCAAGAGTTTGTTAAGAAGCAATGGGGTCAACAAACTAAGGTTCTCCGTCCTTGGGGTGTTAAGGGTACTGATGAATTCTTGATGGCATTGTCTGAAATGACTGGTAAGCCCATTCCTGAGGAGTTAGAAATTGAGCGTGGTCGCTTAGTTGACGCGATGACTGACTCCTATGCGTGGATTCACGGTAAGAAGTTCGCTATCTACGGCGATCCCGACTTGATCCATGGTGTTACCAGCTTCTTGTTAGAATTAGGTGCTGAACCTGTACACATTCTGTGTAACAACGGTGAAAAGCCATTCAAAGAAGAAATGGAAGCTATGCTCGCTGCTAGCCCCTTCGGTAAGCAAGGCAAGGTTTGGATTAAGAAAGACTTGTGGCACTTACGCTCATTGTTGTTCACCGAGCCAGTAGACTTCTTCGTTGGTAATTCCTACGGTAAGTACCTGTGGCGCGACACCAAGATTCCTATGGTTCGCATCGGTTATCCTCTGTTTGACCGTCACCACTTACACCGCTACTCCACCCTCGGTTACAAAGGTGGTATCAACCTCCTCAACTGGATTGTTAACACCTTGTTAGATGAGATGGATCGGGTCAGCAACATTGCTGGTAAGACAGATATCTCCTTTGACTTGATTCGCTAGGTTTTTTCTAAACAAACGGCGTGCCCCTAAGGGAAAGAAAAAGGCAACAATCATAAATAATTATTGATTTTGCCTTTCTCTTTTACCCTTTTCCTTTTACTTACTTCCCAGATAGACACTAAAAAAATCCTCGTTCATCATATTTTGTAAAATATTTACTTGTTTGAAAATGATTTGAGCGAGATATTGGTTAATAAGAGCAAACTCTGTACTCTTTTCTATTTTCAACTAGCTGAAACAAAAATATTCACTGCAATTTGTATCAACGCCTGGTTTCAGCAATCAAGTGAGGATGAGCGAAAAGCAGAGTAAGAAAATCTCACAGACATTTTTAGCAAGGGACGATGGGTAAATTATAAGTTCTGAGTTTTCAGTAGGCAATATTGTTGATTCAAATCTCATAAATTTTACCGCCATCCAATTCCTACTTGCCAATTATCAATTACCAATTACCTACCCGCAATTAAGCCATGATCGGTACCCAAGGCAAAATTAATCAGCTGCTCACTGAGCCAGGATGCGAACACAATCAAGGGAGTCAGGATAAAAAAACTAAATGTAAACAACAGGCTCAACCAGGAGCTGCTCAAGGGGGATGCGCTTTTGATGGAGCGATGATTGCCCTCGTACCAATTACCGATGCAGCCCATTTAGTCCACGGACCGATCGCTTGTTCTGGTAATTCCTGGGGCGGTCGTGGTAGTCTGTCTTCTGGACCATTATTATACAAGATGGGATTCACCACGGATTTGACGGAAAATGATATCATCTTTGGTGGTGAGAAGCGTCTTTATAAAGCCATCCAGGAGGTTGCAAATAAATACAATCCTGCTGCTGTATTTGTCTATGCAACTTGCGTTACAGCTTTGATTGGTGATGATATTGATGCTGTTTGTAAGGTAGCTGCGAAAAAAACTGGCATACCTGTAATTCCGGTTCATTCAGCGGGATTTGTGGGTAGTAAGAATTTGGGGAACCGCATTGGTGGCGAGGCTTTGCTAGACCATGTTGTTGGAACTGCTGAACCCGAACATTTACTAAAACACCTTTGCTATATGATTTTGTGGCGTTGCTGATTAAGGGGATGATTTTTATCTCACGCAAAGGCGAGCCAGTGCGTTGGGCGGCTCCGCCGACTTGAAGCAACTGGCGTGCAAAGGCGCAAAGGAGTGATGTTTATTTTGGGTGAATTCATCCCGCATTTATGCAACGCCGATTTTGTCACTGGTTTGAGCAGATTCCTATGAGAGTTTACGGTTATGCGCGGGTTAGCACCCAAGAACAAGCTGAGGAGTTTGACGCATTAAATCAGCAAATAGCTAGATTAAAAGCAGCAGGTGCGACGGAAGTATTAATAGATATTGAGTCGGGACGTAGCGATGGGAGAAAGCAATTTAATCAACTGCTGAAGCTGGTACAACAAGATAATGTTGATGAAATTATTATTACTCGCATCGATCGCCTGGGTAGGAGTGTTGTTACAATCCATAAGGCGATGGAGATTTTTGTCAGCCATAATGTCAATCTCCGGGTATTGGATGCACCTGTAGATCCCAATAGTCCTTTTGGGTGGTTTAGTATCAATCAAATGTCGGGGTTGGCTGAATTTGAATCAAGACTATTATCTCAACGGGTGAAACAAGGAAATGAATATTTTCGCCAGCAACTAAAGTATTGCGTTCCTCCATTTGGCTATACCAAAGACGAAAATCATCGCTTAACTCCCAATCATCATATTCACGAAAAATCAGGGAAAACTTACTTTGAGCTAGCCAAGATGATGATTGATTTAATATTGGAGATGCGATCGCTCAAGGATGTCTGCAATTATATTTACACTGAATATGAAATAGTTTTTTCTGTATCTGGCTTGCGAGATTGGGTGAAAAACCTGGCTTTACAAGGGCATACAGCTTATTTTGTCAAAAGGAAAAAAGGTATTAATAGGGAACCAATCATTAATTTTAATACCCATGAAGCCCTAATTACTCCAGCCACAGTAGATGCAATTCAACGTAAATTATCAGCGAATCGCAAATATCGCAGCTCTGCAAAATCAACCCGTGGGAATTACCCATTGGCAGGTTTTATTAAATGCACCCATTGTGGGGGAAGTATGTATCGCAATGTTTCCCGACACAAAACTAAAACCGAATATATGCGATGTGTAAATTACAGCAAACCTGGAAAGTATCACTGTCAAAATTCCAAATGTACCCGACTGCGACAAATAATTACTAAGACCATTGCAGACTTGTGTAAAAATGCACCCCAATTAATTGAACATCTAGAAATTCAGTCAGCGACTATACAGGTGATAAATGCCAAAGAAATTGAGAAATTGACTCATGAATTATCGATTCTGCGAGGTTTACGCAGTTCTAACCCTGATATTATACAAGCGATCGCCAAAATAGAGGCAACAATTAATACCCTATCAAAACCAGTGAAGATGGTTGATAGGGATAGCTGTGAGAATGCTAAAAGAAAAATTGCGATCGCTTCTCAAGCTACATTTTGGGAATCATTGGCTGATTCAGACTTGCAATTGGCTTTAGCTGAGTTTGTAGAGATGGTTGGGGTAGATTCCTCAGGGACTGTCACTCCTAGTTTCAAATTGCCATTCAGCCGCTCCTCCATGCATCCGTAGGTTGTGATGAACTCCTGGGGAGACATATCCCCAATTTGCAAGTCCCCGTAGTACCTTTGATAAGTTTCGAGTAACCTGTCATTGAGCATTTTCAGCACTTTTTGAGAATGTGTGGAAGTCATAAACCATTGTGTAGCGATGCTTTTAGGTTATTTGTTCCCTGAAATTTTTCTGTTAACAGCAAACGAATGAGCATCTTTGAAGTTACAGCAGTTTTCATCTATTTGAACCACATCTTCATGTAGGGGTTTAGCAATGCTAAACCCCTACGGTGTGGTCTATTTACCTGAAAATCGCTGTAAAAGGCAAAAAAAAGGGTGTTACAGAATTTATGGCAAATATATTGTAGGGGCGCAATGCTTGCGCCCTTGTCACGATTATGTGTAGCGGCACCTATTGCAGATATGACATCTCAATTATTCATCACAAATATGTTTATCATAAATAATAAGCAGCAACACTTACATTATTAGTGGTGAGAAGTGACTATGAAACCTCCAGCAAAACCCATACATGAGAATTATCATGCTCATGTTTACTTTGAGCAATTAACCTTGCAGCAAGCTACTGAGTTGTGTGAGGAAGCAGGTAAACTGTTCAACATTCAAGTCGGTAAAATTTACCAAAAGCTTGTTGGTCCTCATCCCTGCTGGAGTTGTCAACTTGCATTTTCATCCCAGGAATATGAAAAGCTGATACCCTGGTTAGAGGCGAATCGGAAAGGTTTAAATATTCTGGTTCATGGACTCACAGAAGATGACCTCAAGGATCATACAGAAAATGCTTCTTGGATTGGTGAACCACAGGAGTTGGTATTGAGTATTTTTGGTGGATAAATTTCATACAATTCCCATAACATTGATCTCTTACACCTATACCACCGAAGGGTGAGGCTATACGTAGACGCGTAGCGGTTACTTAACAGAAGCCACTTCGTTTCTATGGTGTGGGGTACAAAGTCTGCTGGGAGCAGGCTAGGAAATGCGAATTGATCGTGTTGTTGATCAAAAAATATGTTTATTACAGACAATTGAAAGCCGTATTAATACAAGATGTGCTGATTGATATCAAATCCGATAGCATCTGAATGATAAAAAACCGCAAAGACGCAAAGGACGCAAAGGAAGAGGAAGAGAGAGAGTAACTGAAATAATTCCGATACAAACGGAAACGATATGATTGGTAGGGGCGGGGTAACCCCGCCCCTACGAGTGGATATGTTGCAAACATCTTTTGATTCGGTATTACAAGTCTGATGACTACGTTCAAATATTCTCACAGCGTCACGCAACGGCAACAATGCGGGCAGAAAATCTACACCGCATTTTGCCTCCTCTACAGAAAAAATATGCCAGTTACCTAAGTCCTATAGTAAACAATTTACTATTTATCGTTAAGCGGAAGTGAAGAAGCTTTTTTACATCTCTCAAAAATATATTTTTCGGGGATTTCTCTATCACTTCCCCTGAGTTCATGAAGACTAGATACAATATCTTCTAAGCAATTTTTGAAAGCCTCCTTTCTGTCAGACTCTTTATTATACTTCTCCTTTAGAGATTGTACCTCTTGTTCTAATTTTTTAATGCTTGTTTTTTGAGAATTATATGCTGACCTAAAGCTGTTGTTTTCTTTCTTTAAATCGTTGTTTTCTTTCTTCAAATTGTTTTTTTCTGATTCAACTATATCTATGTTTTTTTGCCAATTATTTTCTTTTGATTCAAGATCATTTGTTTTTTCTTTATATTTATTGACATCTTGTTTAGCAATTTGTAGCTGTAGATGGTTATTAAAGCTGAAAATACCTAGGACAATACTAAGTAGTACGTAAATTCCTACTAAAATAGAGTAGATGCGATTTTTATTCATTGTGTGCAATCAAGTTTTATTTAAATTTGGTATTAAAGAATAAGTAATTTCCAGTAAGATATACAGTATAAAGCTGTCAAGATAATCTGGTCATCAGAAACTAAATTCACTTTCAACTCAGTATTATTCAACCTAAATTAGGTTAAGAATAAATCAGGCTTTAATAATTGAGAACGAGTGATATATACTGCGATCGCAATCCTGATTTTCCAACCTTTTTGAGTTGATATATACTAAGCACTTAAGTAAACTCAGTACTTCATACTAGAAACCTTAACAGAATTAGCAATACTTACTTTGCGTATATTTCTTTAAAAGAAAATTATTTGCATACCACCGAGAATAACAACTAAATTAGAGACTGTCTGGCGAATTTTTGCTCTCAAACTAGCGAATTTTTGCTCTTTCACCGAAATTCAGAGCGAAAATCCTTCGGTGTTGCCCCTGTCGCCTTTTTGAAAGTATCGTTGAAGTTTCTGACAGAGAAGCCACATTGCACAGATATATCTGTAATCTTAATATCTGTAGTTCTAAGTAAGCACTTTGCACGCTCTATAGCCCTTTGCCTAATATATTTGCTGGGTGTGATTCCCATTTCCTTTTGAAAAAGCTTAATAAAGTATGACTGGCTTTCTAAACCTACCTGCTTGATTAGTTCTGGGATTCCAGGTTGTCGTCCTGATTCAATTTCTGATTCAATAAAATCTAGGATTTCTTTAATTTCTTGTCTTGAGGGTCTATATTCTTGGCAGACTTTATTCCTTAGACCCATAAATGAGATCAGATAGTTTGCTAGGGCTAGACCGAGACAATCAATATAATTACTATCAATGTGATTTTTTTCTAATCCTCTCAGAATTAAATTGACTAATTCGTAAGTATCGCGATCGCATTTTTGAAAAAAAGGAAAAATATCGGCAGAGCTACTACAACCAAACTCTTTTTCAAAAAGTTGTGGTTTAAATAGCAACAGTGTAAATGTGACTTTTTTCTCCCAACATACGCTATGGTCGCAATGTTGAGGATACAATAAAACCTCACCACCACGTAATGGTTCAGAGTATTTGTTGTCTGCAATGCACCGCCAGTGCGGTGAATCAGTTCCGTGACGTTCAATTACCTCTAAGATATTGTATGGAAGACTATGTTCTTCAATTTCATGGGCTGGATGTTCGTAACGTACTACAAAGATATTTTTCAAACCATAACCTTGACTGCTTAAAATTGGTTTTTTCGGAAGGTAGTGCTTCAAGGAATTTACAAGTAAATCTTCGTTTAAAGTCTCTTCTGTCATATCTTGAGAAAATGAAATAAAATCCTATTTATTCTACTCACAAGACTGACCCAATTGGCAAGGCAAAAACTGAGTAAATAGGTAGGCTTAATCAAATCTAATACTTAACCTCACTTCCTCACCTTACTAAGGAAAGGGGCTAGGGCTGAGGTTTTATATTGAATTTTACCCAGGTATTTAATCAGCAACAATGGATATGATCGAGGGCGCAAGCTATGGTAAACATATTATTTCCCAAAAATGTATTCTGTCCCGTGATATAGCATTTTTCATTTGGATGGAATACAGTCTTATGGGATAGAGTCTTAGCCTATATTAAATATTAGGAATAAACTTTGTATTTCACTCAACTGAAAACAGCTATAGCCACCAATAAATATCTAAAATTAAGGGCGGCTTCAATCGACCAATTAAATCTTAAATTGCAATTTGTAAAGTTGATCAATATATTTTTATTGCCAACCTAGTGTTGCGCCACATTAGTTATGACGGGTAAAAATGTAGTGGGAGCGTCTCGCTCCTTGCTGTAGTGGGAGGATCTCATTCCCTGCTGAAGTGAGAGCATCTTCCTCCCTGTGTCATATCTTGCACCTACACCCTGTAAGAGTGAGGCTATACGGACAAAGCCTGCCTACGCAGACTAAAAACCCTGATTTTTCGTGCTGTTGATAAAAATATATGTTTATTAACAACATCAAAAATCAGTATTAAACCAAAACCACCTTGAGATTCGTAATTTTTGTAGGTTGGGTTAGCGATAGCGTAACCCAACGGAACCATTGCTATCGTTGGGTTTCATTCTTCAACCCAACCTACATAAAAACTCCAGATTTCAAGATGGATGGGGTTTAATATGAGGCGTGCAAGATGTCAGCTGTTGTAGTAGGAACATCTCGCTCCCTGCTGTAGCGGGCAAGATGGCCGCACTACAGCTGCCCTTCAAAACTCATGGGACAGACTAATAGAAGAATTTATCAACTGACGCTACAGTAAATTTGTTACTATTAACGAAGCGAAAGGCGATCGCACCATACCAGATTTGCACCAAAACTATGGCAAAGAAGCGTAAGAAAAGTAATCGTTCGTGGATTAAAGAAACCCTCGACCTCAAACCAGATCATCATTGGGAGGGTCCCGAAGGTTATAAGATTTTTGTTGCAGGTAGGGGAGCTGTGCGCTTCAATGTTCCCCAAAAATGGGTTTTTGAACCCCAAGAGAACTCATTCAAGTTTATGGACAACAAACCACCCAAAGATGATTGCTGTCTAGAAGTATCTTACAATCACCTGCCACCAAGGGACGATTGGAGTTTCTTCCCCCTCAAACATACTTTAAAGAAAGTCATGGAAGAGGATGATCGCAATATCATTGAAAGGAGTGAAGTCTTTACCGTCAAGCGTCAAACTGCCAAAATTGTCTGGTGTGAGATTAAGTTTATTGACACCCAATCAGAACCACGGGATGCTTTTTCCCGGACTTGTATTGGTATAGGTTCTAATATTCAGTGTTTGATTACCTTTGATTATTGGGCTGATCAAGCAGAACAATTAATACCAGTGTGGGATGAAGTTATGCGATCGCTCACTTTAGGTTTATATATTCGCGATCCTAGGACTGGTTTAGCTTTTCCTGACTAAAAAGTAAGTGTATCCTATTTTTCCACAAATATCACAATAGGGAACATTCCAATTTTGCAAAAATGAAATTTCTAGTCAGAGCATCTTGCTCCCTAATAGTGAGAGCATCTTGCTCCCTAATACCCAGGAAGCGGGCTAGAAGCCCGCACTACAAAAAAACAAATTTGCACATTTGAGATGCTCCCTCACAATAAGCGATCGCTTCTGATGCGGATTATAGTTATCATCTGCATTTACAATGTTTTTAACCCAGGATTGCTTGATGCAAAATCCCTAAAATCTTATTTAATTCGTTAATATAATAGTTATTTAAATCAACAAACAAATCAGTCCCTGACAACTTTAAGAACTTCCAAATATCACCAGTGGTTACTGCTCCATAAATAGTTGAAATTTGATTCCCTTCCTGTTCATTAAATAACTGTGCTGCGAACATCGCCGCCATACATTGACCTAATCCACCTTTAATATTTTCATTTTTTGCTTCTACAATAATCATGACTGGTGCATTTATGGTTAACTGTTCTGGAGAGAGACTGATAACAAAATCACAATAGCCATTCAATCCTTTTTCAACATCAACATTAAAATCTGTGCCGGAGAATAAACTAATCTGACAATTTGCTTTACGTCTTACCTCCAGCAAAATAGGAGTAATTATCATTTCTGAACGGGCTTTTTCTGTATTAATTGCCAAAGCTAATTCAGTAGTCTCGGTTAAAGTATTTGTTAATATATCACTTATTTCTACCGGCTCAATCTTGGCAAATAAATCAATTTCTTCATCAATATGAATATTGAAGCTCTTTTTAAACTTACTTAAGGTAAAGTCACTGTAAGCCATTGCTATAATCTTATTTAAATAATTATGATTAATCTCAATTCCGATAATTCGATTGGCTGACAGGAAAAAATGTGAAGCAGCTTCAATAAAGTTACCAATTCCACAAGTAGGTTCAATTATAATATCTGGATTAACACCAAGCTGTACTAACTTATTACATATTCTTTCTGCTAATTCTAAAGGTATCTGAAAATCTCCATACTCTACCTTTATTTTCTGTACATTACGAGTCAAAATGGTCATGTATGAAACAAAAATTGGCTGCAAATTTTGGTAACAAGTAGGGTGCGTTACCCTATGGGACAACACACCCTACCCTTCAACTAAGTTCCAGAACTAAACTTATTTAGCAGCAGCAGCTTCTCTTTCTTTCGCTTCCTTAATTACCTCTTCCGCCACATTAGCCGGACAAGGAGCATAATGGGAGAACTCCATAGAGAACTGACCCCTACCGGAAGTCATAGTACGCAAATCACCAATGTAACCAAACATCTCACTCAAAGGAGCATCCGCCTTGATGCGAACTCCTGTTGGTGTTGGGTCTTGGGACTTAATCATACCGCGACGACGGTTTAAATCACCAATTACATCACCCATGTAATCCTCAGGGGTGAACACATCAAGTTTCATGACGGGTTCTAATATCTGAGGACTGGCTTTGGGTAGGGATTGACGATAAGCAGCTTTAGCAGCAATCTCAAAAGCGATCGCAGAAGAGTCAACGGGGTGGTAACCTCCATCTTGTAGGGTGACTTTCAAGTCCACGCAAGGATATCCAGCCAATACACCTTTATCAAGGCTAGTCTCAAAGCCTTTCTGTACAGCAGGCCAAAATTCCCTGGGTACATTACCACCAGTCACCTTAGACTCAAACTGGAAGCCGGTACCTGGTTCACCAGGTTCAATGGTGTAGTCAATCTTACCATATTGACCGGAACCACCAGACTGTTTCTTGTGGGTGTAGCTGTCTTGAATGAGTTTGGTAATGGATTCCCGGTATGCTACTTGGGGTTTACCAACTTCCACTTCCACCCCGTGGGTACGCTTGAGAATATCAACCTTAATATCTAGGTGCAATTCACCCATACCCTTGATGATGGTTTCACCACTTTCCTGGTCTGTTTCCACCCGGAAGGATGGGTCTTCTTGAACCATTTTACTCAATGCCATACCCATCTTCTCGTCGGTTCCCTTCTTCTTGGGCTTAACCGCAATGGAGATTACGGGGTCTGGGAATACCATTGGTTCCAGGGTAGCGGGGTTTTTGGGGTCACAAAGGGTATGTCCTGTTTGCACATTCTTCATCCCCACAATGGCAACAATATCACCCGCTTGGGCTGATTCGATTTCTTCCCGAGAATCGGCGTGCATTTCTACCAAACGACCAACACGCTCGGTTTTACCAGTAGCGGTATTGAGGATTGTATCACCTTTAGATAAAGTACCAGAGTACAAACGGGTGAAGGTCAAAGCGCCAAAGCGGTCATCCATGATTTTAAACGCTAAGGCACGTAAAGGTTTATCTGGAGCGACAACCGCCACATTACCAGTTTCATTACCTTCCAAATCAACCTCTGGCTGGGGTTTAACCTCCATAGGATTGGGTAGGTAATCTATAACCGCATTAAGAACTAATTGTACGCCTTTGTTTTTGAAAGAAGAACCGCAGTAAGTGGGGAAGAAGGAAAGATTAATAGTCCCTTTACGGATACAACTGTTAATCTCATCAATGGTGAGTTCTTCCCCTTCCAGGTATTTTTCCATCAATTCATCGTCTTGTTCTACCGCTGTTTCAATCAGTTGTTCGCGGTAAGACTCGACATCATCCTTCATCTCAGCAGGAATTTCCTGGATTTGATAATTCATGGGGTCGCCAGAATCATCCCACACCCATGCCTTACGAGTCAGTAAATCTACTACCCCAACGAAATCATTTTCAGTACCAATGGGTAACACCATTACCAAAGGCTTGGCACCAAGTACCTCTTCTACCTGCTTGACAACTCGGTAGAAATCAGCACCCATCCTATCCAGTTTATTTACGTAGATGATACGCGCAACTTCAGAGTCATTGGCATAACGCCAGTTGGTTTCTGACTGCGGTTCCACACCACCAGAACCACAGAACACACCAATGCCGCCATCAAGTACCTTGAGAGAACGGTAAACTTCAATGGTGAAATCAACGTGACCAGGAGTGTCAATGATGTTAAATTGGTGCTCGTTCCAGAAACAAGATGTTGCGGCGGACTGAATGGTGATACCTCGCTCTTGTTCCTGCTCCATGAAGTCCGTTGTTGCCGCACCTTCATGTACCTCACCGATTTTGTGAATTTTTCCGGTAAGTTTGAGGATTCTTTCTGTGGTGGTGGTTTTGCCCGCATCTACGTGAGCGAAGATGCCGATATTTCGATAACGAGTGAGGTCTTTCATTTTTACTATATAACTAAGTGCTAGAAACCGTTGGGGACTACCCTCAAGTAGTACTCAAAGGAAATCGGCGTTGACTTCGTAAGCCAGCAAGGGCTGGATGAATATGTACCGTCTGGGACATTCTAATTGCTTTTCATGTCTTTGGTGACGGTAACAATAGTTAAACAATTATAAAATATTGTAATATACACGCGAAAGCTGTAATGTAAACATAATTTTAATTAATTCGTTATTATTCCTTATCGTTCTTACTGGATAGGTCTTTAACAACTAAATTTGAATCATAGGAGTAAGGTGGACAGCGCATACCCTACTGGAAAGGTATACAGATTTTTGGAGAAGCTAATGTACCACTGTTGTTCCTGCAGCACACACAGCCTGACCTGTTTGTAATTCTGGAGGGGCAGGTGGTTCTATCCCAGGTTTATCCGCCCTACAAAGAATAGCTATTGTTGTTTCTGGTTGAACAGCAAACACTGCACCAACATAGGTGGGTAATTGCTTATCTGCAACTTTCCGGGAGTGCAGACCAAAAAAGTAGACTTCCTTGGTGTAGGAGTAACCTGGCTCACGGGGTATTCCATAGCTGATTACTTTTGTTGAGTCATTAATTGTTGAGTCATCAACTATTGAGTAGCGATAATAATTGGTTTCTGGTCGAATTCCAATTCCTAAAGCCTCGATGCTGTGAGTAAAACGCTGATGCTCTAACCAATAGCTTTGTTGAGCGCGGTTGAGACTACCTACATAAACTTTGCCTTGGGAAGCTGGACCTCTACAAGCACAAACCGAAGTCCGAGAGGTAGGATAAATACCCAATATGCCAGTGAAACCAAGTATAACCAGGAGACTGAGCCAGCTAGTTCTAGGTTGAGTGGTATTTTGGCTGTTTTGATTCATCTTTCTTGCCGTTGTTCGTTATTTCTGGCTCAATTATCGTCAAACAGCAAACATCTACGTTCAGGGTTTGTGCGGGAATTTTCTTGTTATATCATGCCCTGGTAATTAGTTACGATATAAAATTTCCAGATTTTTGAGTTTGGGTAGGCAGCACCGAACTATTGCCTATTCCCTACCACATATCTTGCACCTTCTCAATAAGGGTAAGGTGGGCATTGGTGGGTTACGAAATAATAAGTGACCTACCCCCACAATCATGACCCCCTCAGCAAGCCCTAAATAATTCCGATATAAACGGAAAAGATATGAAAACAGGTTCTAGTCTGCTGCACAATCTCAACAACCTATAGGCACATGCCATCCTCCATTTGCATCTAAACCTATATTAACGATATGCTTCCAGGTCATTAGACCTCTTGCAAAAATCAAAAAATCAAAATGTCATTCTGACGGAAACGCAGTGCAGAGAAGAATGTCCACAGATGTTTTTCAGCATTCAACATGAAATTTCCAGGATTTATGTAAGAAGTCTATTGATTTCAAAAAGTGGTATGTTTCCTCCCATAAGTCAATGTTTTCACCTCTTCTATAAATAAATTCAAATAAAATCATCATGGTTCAATCAAACTCATCATCACCAAAGCCGAGTGCAATTAATCTTGTTTTTGTTGCTTTTATTGCAGTGGCAATTATTTTTGCCGCTTATACCAACAAGATGGAAGCCGTTACTAAAGCAAGTTTTGAGTCGGCTAAAACTGCTGTTAATTTAGCAATTAATTTAATCGGAGTCATGGCCCTTTGGTTGGGATTAGTTCGTGTTTTAGAAGCAGGTGGTTTAATGTATACCCTTGCTAAATATCTGAAACCTTTAATGATCAGATTATTTCCTGATGTTCCCCCTACTCACCCGGCGATGGGAGCAATGATACTGAATATTTCTGCCAATATGTTGGGTTTAGGAAATGCGGCCACTCCTTTTGGAATTAAAGCAATGGTTGAGCTGAATAAAATCAATCCCTTTAAAGGAACAGCTACTAATGCAATGTGTTTATTCCTGGCTATTAATACTTCTAGTGTTGCCCTATTTCCCCTTGGTGTAATTGGGGTGAGAGCTGCGGCAAATAGCACAGATCCGGCGGCAATTTGGCTACCAACTTTAATCGCCACATTGTGTTCTACAATAGTAGGAATTACAGTGGCATCGTGGTTAGGAAAAAGAAGTAAAAAATCTAGTGAAATAGAAGCACCAGAAACTGATAAAATTGAGTCTGCTGATAATTCAGAAACAGAAAGTGAAGCAGTTGAGGAACAGGATTATTCCCATCTTCTTTATCCCGCAGGTAAAACTTCACAACTGATAGCTTGGTTATTTATGCTGGGATTTATCGGCAGTTGGGTTTATGGGGTAATTAAAGTTGGTAATCTGGGGGGATTCTTTAATCAAGATTTTCTTTCCCATTGGTTAATGCCTGCCTTAATGTTATCAATTATTGCTTATGGAGTGGGACGGGGAGTCAAGATTTATGAAGCAGTTACGGAAGGAGCCAAACAGGGATTTGATATTGCCATTCGCATTATTCCTTTTTTAGTAGCTATTTTAGTGGCAATTGGTATGTTTCGAGCATCAGGAGCAATGGATGCGATCGCTAATATTGTAAATCCAATTACTACCTTAATTCAACTGCCGGCGGAGGTATTACCAATGGCTTTAATTCGTCCCCTTTCTGGAGGGGGTGCATTTGGGATTATGAGTGAATTAGTGGAAAAAGCACCAGATTCTTACAGTGCTTTTGTTGCCTCAACTATGATGGGAAGTACGGAAACAACTTTTTATGTACTGGCGGTTTATTTTGGTGCGGTGGGAATTACTCGCATCCGTCATGCTTTAGTTGCTGCATTATTAGCTGATGCCACTGGGTTAATTGCTGCCTGTTTCCTTTCCTCTCTGTTTTGGAGTCTGCGTTGAAACTGGTACAAAGGGGTAATATCATGTCCAGTTAAAGACTTATCACTAAGACTGCATGGACGCAGGGGTGCAGGGGGCAGGGGGAGAAAGAGGTTTGGTGATTTTTGCACCATGTTCTAAATTATGGGTGATTCGCCGGACATCATATAATACCAAATCAAAAAATGTTTGCAACAGCTCCAATTGTAATCCCACCGTAACCCCGCCCCTACCAATCAATCATGTGTCCCATTGTTTATTGATTTTTTGGCGTTGCTCCCATTGAAGTATGAATTAGCTCACGCAAAGACGCAAAGGGGCAAAGAATCGTTGTTTAATCTTATCGAAAATGTAAATTCATACTCTGATTCAGCAACGCCGATTTTTTGGTGTTGGATGTCCCTATCACTCAACTCAATTGACTTCTCCCCTTGGGAGGAGTAAGAGGGGGGTTGACTTTTGACTGACGCTCAGTGGTTGACCATTCTTCTTAACTGAACCGAAGCCGCTGTTGCGCCTACACTCCTTTCCTTCTTCAGCATCCCGTACTCTCCCTAACCTCCTCATTTGTAACAAAATAATCCTCCAACCAAGCACACCCCCGCGCCAGTAACTCATCCAAACTTTCCGAGCGCCACACCCGGGCAGTTTTATCATCGGATGCAGTCACAATCCTCTGCCCATCGGGGCTAAATGCAGCATGGTTGACCCATGAATTGTGCCCTGCTAGAATTTGCAGCAGTTCACCATTAATATCCCATACACGGGCAGTTTTATCATTAGATGCAGTCACAATCCTCTGACTATCCGGGCTAAAAGCAGCGTGGTAGACCCAGGAATGATGTCCTGCTAGAATTTGCGGCAGTTTACCATTAATATCCCATACACGGGCAGTTTTATCATCGGATGCAGTCACAATCCTCTGCCCATCTGGGCTAAAGGCAGCATGATTGATCCGGGATTCATGCCCTACCAGAGTTTGCAGTAGTTTACCATTGATGTCCCACACCCGAGCAGTTTTATCATTGGATGCAGTCACAATCCTCTG
This sequence comes from Calothrix sp. MO_167.B12, assembly GCA_030066045.1. Taxonomy (GTDB): domain Bacteria; phylum Cyanobacteriota; class Cyanobacteriia; order Cyanobacteriales; family Nostocaceae; genus Calothrix_A. The sequence goes on along the minus strand of JASJCJ010000105.1, from coordinate 3,493 downwards.
CCCATCTGGGCTAAAAGCAGCATGATTGATCTGGTCTTCATGCCCTATCAAAGTTTGCAGTAGTTGACCATTGACATCCCATACACGGGCAGTTTTGTCATGGGATGCAGTCACAATCTTCTGCCCATCTGGGCTAAAGGCAGCATGATTGATCCGGGATTCATGCCCTACCAGAGTTTGCAGCAGTTTACCATTGATGTCCCACACCCGGGCAGTTTTATCATTGGATGCAGTTACAATCCTCTGCCCATCCGGGCTAAAGGCAACATACCAGACAACGGACTCATGCCCTACCAGAATTTGCAGTAGTTTACCATTGACATCCCATACATGGGCAGTTTTGTCATGGGATGCAGTCACAATCTTCTGCCCATCGGGGCTAAAGGCAGCACGATTGATCTGGGATTTATGCCCTACCAGAGTTTGCAGCAGTTTACCATTGATGTCCCATACATGGGCAGTTTGATCATCGGATGCAGTCACAATTCTCTGCTTATCAGCACTAAAAGCGGCATGGTAGACCCGTTTCTCATGTCCCAAGGTTTGCAGTAGTTGACCATTGACATCCCACACCCGGGCAGTTTGATCATCGGATGCAGTCACAATCCTCTGCCCATCGAGGCTAAAGGCAGCATGGTAGACCCGTTTCTCATGTCCCAAGGCTTGCAGCAGTTTACCATTGATGTCCCATACATGGGCAGTTTGATCGTCGGATACAGTTACAATCCTCTGCCCATCTGGGCTAAAAGCAGCATAGTACACCAAAGACTGATCCCCTGCCAGGATTTGTAGCATTGAACCATTGATGTCCCATACCCGGGCAGTTTTATCATCGGATGCAGTTACAATCCGCTTGCCATCAGGACTAAAGGTGGCATAGTTGACCGATTTCTCATGTCCCGTTAAAGTTTGCAGCAGTTTACCATTAATGTCCCATACCCGGGCAGTTTTATCATCGGATGCAGTTACAATCCGCTTGCCATCAGGACTAAAGGTGGCATAGTTGACCGATTTCTCATGTCCCGCCAAGGTTTGCAGCAGTTTACCATTGATGTCCCATACCCGGGCAGTTTTATCATCGGATGCAGTTACAATCCGCCTGCCATCAGGACTAAAGGTGGCATAGTTGACCGATTTCTCATGCCCCGCCAAGGTTTGCAGCAGTTTACCATTGATGTCCCATACCCGGGCAGTTTGATCATCGGATGCAGTTACAATCCGCTTGCCATCAGGGCTAAAGGCGGCATGGTAGACCGATTTCTCATGTCCCGCCAAGGTTTGCAGCAGTTTACCATTGATGTCCCATACCCGGGCAGTTTGATCATCGGATGCAGTTACAATCTGCTTGCCATCAGGACTAAATGCGGCATGATAGACCGATTTCTCATGTCCCGCCAAGGTTTTGGGTTTAGGGATATTAAGAACAGTATTTAAAGCCAATATGGGGCTGGTAGCAGGGTATTTTTCTAAAGATCCTTCATCCTGTACCAGTACTTTCAACTTTTGTCCCGCCTCCATGGCTAAAACCACTGCTTGTGTTTTGTCAGATTCAAACTCCTGTAAGGCTTGTAAGGCTACACGTCCTAATCTTTCTACCTCAGTTCCTTCGCGTGCTTCCTGTAGCTGCTTGTTTGCTATACCTGTTGCAATTATTGCTCCTACTAAGGATACGACGAACACGCTTCTACCTATGCGAATTAACCGCTGGGCTTTCTGTTGTGCGTTAGTTAATGTATCATTCGCGTCTGCCAGTATGCGATTTTCTTCTTCTTTAACCGCTAAAGCAATTTCAATTTCTTTTTTATCTAACTCCTGACTAGCAACTAAAAACTGATAATCTACATTACTCAAACTCTTCCCAGTCGCCCATTGCAGGGCATCCTGCAGTGCTTGTCCCCGCAACAACCGGGAACTATCCTCAAAATTGGCAGCTTTCCATGCTGTTAACGCTTCCCCATAGGGTCGCAGATTTGCTAATTCTCCTTCTACCCAACTTAAATCAAAAACTGACTCATAAATCCGGTTATAAACCCTTAACTTTCCCTCAACTTCCACTACCAAACCCGATAACCGCAATTCTATTTGTTCGGCACTTTCATTCCCTACTATTCCCCAAGAACAAGATAAAACTTGCTGGTACAATCCCAACAGTACACTTGCACGCTTCTCATTAATCAGAATACGGTTTCTAATGGTTTTTAAGTGCGGTGGTTCATCTTGGAATTCCCAACTATTAATTATGTGGGTTTTGACAACTGTTGCCACCCATTGTGCTTCACTGCTCCCTACTCCCCACTCCCCACTCCCTAAAATATTACACACCTTCTGGGTCAAAAAAGGTTGTCCCCCAGTCCAAGCCAAAACCTCTGCCATCACTGTTTCTGGGTTATCTACCTTTCCTTGCAAACCCCTTACTAAAGGAGCCACCTCATGGATTTGAAATCCCTGGAGTTGAATCGCCTTACCAATATTAAATGGTGTCCTTCTCTTATCAGCAATTAAATCCCCTGGTGTTGCCACCCCAATCAAAGCAAAAGTCAAACGCTGGTATTCTGGGTTGAGGGTGCGTTTTTCATAACAACTTCTAATCCAAGCAAAAAAGTCATCACAGTCAAAATTTAAACTAAGAATACTATCAATTTCATCAATAAAAATCACAATAGGACTGGGAACTTTTGGTAACAATACCCCTGCAATAAACTCATCCAAGCGCATCACCGGGGGAATATCTATCCTTTCCCGCCACCATGTACGCATAAATTCACTGGCATGACCAAGTTGAAAATTTGTTACCAAGCTATAGACAATTCCCCCATACCATTTTTCTGGGTTAATATCTTGACTACCCCGTCCAGAAATATCAATGACAGTGCAAGCATAGCCTGCCGATTGCAAGCGTTTCATCACTCGCACTTGTAAACTCGTTTTCCCCATCTGGCGGGAGTTAAAAACATAACAAAACTCCCCAGCTTTTAATCCTGCATATAAATCCGAGTCTGCTTGTCGCACCACATAACTGGGAGCATCTTCTGCCAGACTCCCGCCTACTTTATACTCGTAATCTTTAGTCATTTATCTGTGATTTGGCGAGTATGTTTTGAGAATTGTAGTAACCCAACCTAATTCTATCAAAGCGCGATCGCACCTGATTTAATATTGAGAATATTTACTTTTGATCGACTTTTGATCGAGTTTTCATCGACTATAGTTCTAAAATAAAAGTATTTATACCCTTTCTCTAGCTGGAAAATAGGGAGTTCGGAGTTCGGAGTTCGGAGTTCAGGAGTAGGGGCGCATTGCGTGCGCCCTTGAGAAGTTAGTCACAAAGCATTTTCATCGGCTGGTTGTGGGGATTTTCCCGTGGGGGACTAATTTGTTAAACAATTCGTAATTCGTAATTACGTTTTGTAATGGGGATTTAAACCCCAACACAAAACAAACAACCCGTAGGGGATGGGGTTTTAAACCCCGCTTGAGTATAGATAAAGGGGTT
>JASJCJ010000104.1 GCA_030066045.1 Calothrix sp. MO_167.B12 | reverse complement strand
CAGCTAGTACTCGAACAACCCAAAATTGCTGGGTGAGGGCAAGCAGGGGAAGCAGAGGGAGCAGGGGGAGCAGGGGGAGAAAATAACTCTATTTTCCTGTCATCAAACCTGCAAAGTTCCCTTGGCGAACTACTAGGGGGAAACAAGCTACATCTGTGGAGAGTCAAAAATGTTTTCCTTATCTCATTAGCCCTTCGGTTCATCAATAAGGAAACTGATAACTGAAATGACACTTATGTAAGTCCGAATTGTATAGCTTTTGTTATTTAGTCATAAATATGGGTAAATATTTAATGGCTCAAATAATAGAGTATATATAAAATTATGTCATCATGGTTAGAAGCAGGATAATAAAGAAAAATTGATGCTGAATAATACAGGTTTTCAATTAGGAATTATATGATATTTCCTGCTTCCATTTGTCAATCATCGATGCTAGCTAATGGTTAATTTGTATAACCACTTCTACCAATCCACTAATTTTAATCTACCGCTCTGGATATAATCAAAAACACGATTTATTTGACGACGTTCTACATCACTAACTTCACCATCAGCAATGACTGTAGATGTGAGTAAACTATAATCTTGACGGCTCATCTCTCCAGATGCAATAATTCTATCTACTAATTTTTGAACAAATAATTCCGACTGACTCTCAACTGTTTGGTACATCATTTTAATTTATTCTTTCTGCTGGTAGATGCGGCAGTAAAAAATAAACATTGCTCAAATATTTCCATCAAATAGGATGCTATTCTCAAAATATAAACATACTCAATTTAACAGCTAAGAGCAAATATATATTTTTTAAAACCACCTTCATTGGTATGAATTAAACACCAAAGCACACAAATAAATCTAACTTTCTCTATCCTTTAAATCCCAGAGAATTTACACTGAATAAAATTATACTCTTTGTCTCAGTATATATTATTTTTTCGGTGAATGCACTGTTGGATTTTTATTTTTTTACAAAAAATTAGTTATACTTCTTAGATAAAATATTAAGGATTCAGATAATATAAATATTTGTCAAAATTAATGTAGTAATACCAATTCTGTATGAAGCTGCGCTTAATCACCCTCACTCTGGAAGAGTGGGACTACCAAAACAAAACCCACGATTAGGTGGGCTTAATTCGTCGCATCCTTATCAACAAATTGTATAATTTAAAACATTCAAAATCATCAAGTTATGCAAGTAATTCGTCTTCGTGCTCTCTCGGATAACTACATTTTTTTATTGCATGATATTCAACAAAATGTTGCTGCGGTAGTCGATCCAGCAGAAGCAGAGCCTGTTCTGGATAAACTTGATCAATTATCAGCAGAGCTAGTGGCAATTTTTAATACTCATCATCATTACGATCATGTAGGGGCAAATCTACAGTTAATGCAAAAGTTCCCAGAAGTGAAAGTATATGGTGGTGCTGAAGATAGAGGCAGAATACCTGGACAGCAGATATTTTTACGACAAGGCGATCGCATCCAGTTTGCAGATAGAATAGGGGAAGTAATTTTTGTTCCTGGGCATACCCGCGCTCATATTGCTTACTATTTCCCCCCAGAAAAGCCGGGAGAGGTGGGGGAATTATTTTGTGGGGATACCCTATTTGCGGGGGGGTGTGGGCGTTTGTTTGAGGGTACACCGCAGCAAATGGTGGATTCATTAAATAAACTTGCTGCTTTGCCAGATAATACCCGGGTATGGTGTGCTCATGAATACACCCTCAAGAATCTCCAGTTTGCTTTGACTGTGGAGCAGGACAATACCGAACTTCAAAATCGTTACCTACAAGTGCAGGCTTCTCGTCAACGGGGAGAGGCTACAGTTCCTTCTTTATTGGGAGTAGAGAAACAGACCAATCCTTTTTTACGCTATTCTCAGCCCGCTTTACAATTAATCACCAAAAGCCAAAATCCAGTGCAAACCTTTGCTCGTTTGCGAGGGATGAAAGACCGATTTTAACTCCTAACCTGAAAATTAACTATGACTACAGCAAAGGCATCTTTAAGTGAAAATAAATTACCAGACGGACCAAAAGCTCTTGCATTATTTCAGTTAATCAACTGGATAGCTCACCCTTTTGAGTATCTGGAAGAATGCATAGATAAATATGGTGATATCTTTACTATGAGGCTATTTGGCTTGCCTCCATTGGTGTTTATAGCCAATCCTCAAGGAATTAAACAAATTTTCAGTGCTGATGCTCAAGATTTTGATGTTGGACGTACCAACAATTTGGCTCGTCCGATATTGGGCGATCGCTCTATTATATTAATGGACGGATCTCGTCATAAAAAAGAGCGTAAATTACTTATGCCTCCTTTTCATGGAGAGAAAGTAAAATCATATGCTAAATCTATCTGTAAAATTACTGAAGAAAACGCTGCACACTGGGAGATAAATAAACCTTTTATTGCTAGAGATGTCGCCCAAGATATTACCCTCAAGGTAATTATGGAGACAGTGTTTGGGTTCAGTGAAGGGGAAAAATGCGAACAATTGAGATCGCTGCTAGCTGACTGGTTGGATATCACTGCTTCTCCAATGCGATCAAGTTTTATATTCTTGAAATTTCTGCAAGTAGACTTAGGAGCTTGGAGTCCTTGGGGTCATTTCATTAGAGCCCGACAACAAATTTACCAATTGCTTCAAGCTGAAATCGAAGATAGACGAGCCAACCCAGAAAAACTTGGCGATGATATCCTCAGTTTAATGCTAGAAGTAACTGACGAAGACGGTCAGTCAATGAGTGATGAACAGTTAAAAGATGAATTGATTACTCTGCTGGTTGCTGGACACGAAACCACTGCTACTAGTTTAGCTTGGGCTTTTTACTGGCTGGAAAAATTTCCCGAAGTCAAACAAAAGCTATTACAAGAAATCGATAGTTTGGGTCAAAATCCCGAACCCATTGAGATATCTCGTCTCCCATATTTAACGGCTGTTTGTCAAGAAACATTGCGACTTTATCCAATTGTACCGATTGCTATGGCAAGACTTGCTAACCAAGATATGGAAATAATGGGTCGTTTCTTTGCATCGGGCACAACATTCATTCCCTGTATTTATTCAATCCATCACCGGGAAGATTTATATCCTCATTCCAAACAATTCAAACCGGAAAGATTTCTAGAGCGTCAGTATAACCCTTACGAGTTTATCCCTTTTGGTGGTGGTGTGAGGCTTTGTTTGGGCTATGCTTTGGCGATGTTAGAAATGAAACTAGTAATAGCTTCAGTTGTATCTAAATACAATTTAGAATTAGCTGATAATAAACCCATTAAACCAATGCGTCGGGGTGGTACCCTCGCACCATCCAATGGAGTACCTTTAGTTCTGACTGGGGTAAACTAAATCTACGCAAACCTAGGCAACGGTAACGAGACTTAGGGATTACAGCGTTTCATTGTCTCAAATTGCTGGTTTCATCTGCGATGGTTGCGGCTTTAGCGCGTCGCTGAGTATTGGCAACTCTCCCATCCATCAGAGCTTAACCGTACCTCATACCCCGTGAGGTGATAACCTGGCTTCACAAATAATCGCAGAGGCCTTAAACTTAGAACTAAACCAGCCTAAATTTAAAGCCTCTGCAACGGTTGTTCCAATCGAGCCGAGGTATCGAACGGTGCGTTCAATCAAGATTGAGCGCACTTTGTCGTATTTCATCCACCGAGTAATCTCGGTATCAGAGCCGCGATGACAAATGTTCATTGCAGCGTTTTTATCAGCTTGTAACACGTCCCCCGTATAACGAGTAAAGCAATCCCCTTTGCGTTGACCTAGTAACGTCCCGGTTTGGGAATCAACTTGCGACGTGTAAGCAGGATTTACCACCGTAACAGTAGATCCTGTTTCCTTGGCGATGATTTCCAAGGAATCTTGTAACTCTGCCTTCATCCATTGGTTAAGCTTACGGTTGATGCGTTTGGCTTGCTTTTTACCTTTGATGGGTGAGCTTAAGTCTTCTGCAAAGATATGCACTGGTGAGGTGATATTAGAGCGTAAATCTTTGCGTATTAAGTTTTTAACAGTTGCTTTACTAGCCGCCAACCTACGACGTTTTTTGCGACTGGTTAGATTAAATTGATGGATGTTTGAGGCTGTCTTTCCGCCTTTTTTCTCTGCGTGCTGAAATAATCTATAGCGGTTCCTATTCTCCTTTACCTGGCGTGAGCTCTTAGCTGTTAGTAATACACCATTACCTTTAGCTATAGGGACACCTTCAGAAGTATAGAAGCCTTCTGTATAACCTTTATCGAAGCCGATTTTCTTGGTTGGCTTACCCTCGGGCTTGGTTAAAGTGCGGTAACGTACACAATGAATTTCAAGAGAACCAAACTCATTTTTAATTAACCGAATCTGACCACTAGGGACATGACGACACTTTAGTTTCAGGATAATCTTAACTTTGCGTTCGTCACTGTTTAGACTCAGTTCTACCGTATTTCTTGTTAACCGTTTAGCTGTATAGCCAGCATCTTGATAAACAATTTGATTACCCTGGTAAGTGTGTCCGCGCTGGTATTGATTGCGAAACTTGCGATGTAGCCAGTTGTCTGCTGTGGGGTTGTTCCACAATAAATGGATCAGCCGCACACGTTCTAATTCACGAACCTCGGGTGGGAACTTCTTTTCTCCCTCAAGGCGTTTTGCTTTGTTTGGCTTTTTGCCCATCCAGGCGTTACGGTCTTTCTCAGTACTGGTGACAGGGCATTTACGCCATATTTCCCTAACCAAAAATACCTTGGCTGCTTCCTGCTGTGCTGAGATCGCCTTGGCTGCATCGTTTACTGCCCATTCCCATAACTTCCGGGCTTTATCTAACCCAACACTGTCAGGGGAGCAAATAGGGCGAACTAACTTGGCTGCACCCATCCAGGATTGACCCCACCAAGCAACTGAGCCTATTTTGTTGTAGGTTACGGCTCGTACAGTGCCCAGCGCGTCCATAATTCTCTCAACCCTAGGCAGATCGGAGCAAGAAACAACCGGAATGGGCTGTGTGTAAGCTAATTCAGTTGTAAATGTTTTCTTGCCCATAACAGTTGCCTAATTATGCATAGATTATACCAAGTTGCGTTCTGTTGTAGTAGTTTGATTGTTGATGGGATTGTCACGCCACACTACGTTACGCTCCTAATGAAAGCTACTATCTTTGATTGCAACTTGGTATTAGCATAGATTTAAGGCGTTAAGTTAAAAAGGTTTTCGCTAGTGGTGCATTTCATTAGTTCTGATAGGTAAACAATTGTAGTGGGAGCGTCTCGCTCCCTGCTGTAATCAGGAAGTGGGATTTGGGACCCGCACTACAGCTGCCATTCAAAATTAATGTGGTGGCGGAACACTAAGTAGAGATTAACTGTTTTGCTTCTCTGGGTAGCATTAAACAATTCGTAATTCGTAATTCGTAATTCGTAATTACGTTTTGTAATGGGGATTTAAACCCCTAGGAGTATAGATAAAAACAATTGCTTGTTTACCCAACAATTTGCCAATTGGTATCGCTGACTGTCGTATCAATAAATACTCCCTGTTCTAAATTGGCACCATTCATATACCAAATGGCATTTTGACCAGTGATGTAGTTGCGCCAAACCAGATCAAACTGACCATTGTTGTTGAAATCTCCCGTACCTTCAATCCTCCAATTAACATCTGATAAAGGAGTATCGATGAATACACCCTGTTGTAGATTGGCACCATCCATATACCAAATGGCGTTTTGCCCAGTGGCATAGTCACGCCAAACTAGATCAGTTTTGCCATCATTGTTGAAATCTTCTGTACCTTCAATCTTCCAATCAATATCTGATAAAGGAGCATCGATGAATACACCCTGTTGTAGATTGGCACCATCCATATACCAAATGGCGTTTTGCCCAGTGGCATAGTTGCGCCAAACTAGATCAGTTTTCCCATCATTATTAAAGTCTCCAGTAGCTTCTATATCCCAGTTGGAATCTGGTAAAGAAGTATTTATCAAAACTCCTTGTTGTAGGTGAGCGCCATCCATATACCAAATAGCATTCTCTCCCGTTGTCTCATCGCGCCAAACTAGGTCAGTTTTGTCGTCATTATTGAAGTCTCCAGTAGCTTCTATCTTCCAATTGGAGTCTGGTAAATGAGTATCAATGCCAACTCCTTCAAGCAAGTTGGAGCCATTCATGAGCCAAACAGCATTCTCTCCTGTTTGTTGATTACGCCAAAATATAAAATCATCAGTATTTACATTCAAGCGTTCAATTTTTACATAATCTACTTCGTAAGAAAAAGTCTGATTCTCTGCTGGATTAGATGTAGGCTTAAAAGATGCATCAAACGCGTGTGGAAAATTATCAGCAGCAGCCCAGATGTTGAGACGGATATCCATATCTTCATCGGGGACAGTATCAAATTCTGTTCGTACCTCCACTCCGTTAATCAACCACCTGACTCTATCTGACAGCCATTCAACACGGAAAGTATTGAAATTCCTTAAATCCCCATCAATCGGAACCAATTCTTTATCACCTGGTTCTTCTAGGGGGTCGTCATTATAAACATTGGTTAAAACCTGTTGTTTCTGATTAGGGTTTTGTAAAGCATTGTCAATCTCGTTACCTAATAGTTCAAAAGTAATCTCGTCATGAGGATCGGTTTTATTAATTCTTCCATCACCATTGCCGTCCCGAATCGTATAAGAAAAGAAGCCAGCAACTATACCTCTTTGTATAGGACCAGTCCAAGCAATTCTTGCTTCAAAGGCTAGTCCACTGCTTTGCCCAAATTTCGCAGTTCTGATCTCAGAACCGAAGAATGAATCACCTGGAGTAGATGCTGATGGGTTATGTGTATCGAGCCGGAGAATTACTGAGCCATTACTTACTGAGTCATTACTTACAGTTGGCTGCTCATCAAGACGTAACTGAGTACGTCCTAAAAAAGAGCCTTCTGGCTCTGGTAGTTTCCATTTATATGTATCTAAAGAATTGCCTTCAAAGTCATCACGAAATAAGGTAAAAAGACTCATTTTGACTAGGGATATGAGAGCGTGTGTCTAAAAAAAGACTATCACTCTGGTGATAACGCTGTCAGTAATTTTGAGGAGTCGCAGGTATTTAGATCCCCGACTTCTATCCTAGGAATTGCTACAGTGTGCGGATATTGATTCAGAAATCGGGGATCTGTTACTTAGTGTAAATTTATCGCCTATTTTTTGATTGCTTCTTTTACAAGAGATAACAAATTTGAATTATCAAGTTCGATTGTCTATCTGTGCCCGTTGTAAACTGCCTGAAAAATCAACATACACAGTCTTCCACTCCGTAAACACATCTAATACCGCCGTTCCCGCCTCCCGGTGTCCATTGCCAGTACTTTTTACACCTCCAAAGGGTAAATGAACTTCCGCCCCAATGGTGGGACCATTAATATAGGTAATTCCCGCTTCAATATCCCGCATAGCAGCGAAAGCTCGGTTTACATCCCGGGTATACACGGAAGAAGAAAGACCATAGTTCGTATCATTGAGGACAGCGATCGCATCTTCAAAGGAACCCACCTCTATTAAGACTACCACTGGACCAAATATCTCTTCCCTTGCTACCCGCATTTGAGGAGTAACCCCCTCAAGAATGGTGGGTTGGAAAAAATACCCATGTTGCAATTCTCCCTCGGTGGCAACTTCCCCACCCATTAATACCTTTGCCCCTTCTGCCCTAGCAATATCTAAATATTCACTAACCCTTTGCAATTGCTTTTCATTAATAATTGGACCAATCTCAGTCTGGGGTTCGTAACCTGCACCTAAGCGTAACTGACTAGTACGCTCTTTTAACATAGTAGTAAATTTATCTTTAATGTCTCTGTGTAAAATCAGGCGACTAGTAGCAGTACATCTCTGTCCAGTAGTACCAAATGCACCCCACACAGCCCCCTCCAGAGCCAAATCCAAATCAGCATCTTCCATTACCACCTGGGCATTTTTTCCACCCATTTCCAAACATACCCGTTTATGGGTACGTCCACAGATTTCCGCCACCTGGGAACCCGTTTCCGAAGAACCAGTAAAGGATACCAAGTTGACATCCGGATGTTCCACCAAAGCCTTGCCGACTTCTTCCCCCACCCCATGCAGCAAATTAATTACCCCTGGTGGTAAACCCGCAGCTTGGAAAATTTCCACTAATTTAGTCGCACAAGCGGGGGTATCTTCCGCTGGTTTGAGGATGACTGTATTACCGCAAATTAACGCTGGCATAGATTTCCAACAAGGGATAGCCACAGGGAAATTCCACGGAGTAATTAAAGCACACACACCAATGGGAACTCGCATTGTCATGGCAAACTTATTAGGCATTTCCGAAGGTGTGGTTTGCCCAAACAATCTGCGTCCTTCTCCCGCACTATAAAAAGCCCAATCAATCCCCTCTTGCACATCACCACGGGCTTCCGTCAAACACTTACCCATCTCTCGACTCATTAATAGGGCAAGTTCTTCTTTCTGTTGGGATAGAAGTTCTCCCACCCTAAAAATGTATTCTGCCCTAGCTGGAGCCGGAATTAGTCGCCAACTGCGGTAAGCTTGACGAGCCGAAGACACAGCAGTATCCACATCAATTTTACTGGAAGCGGGGAAAGTTGCCACAACCTCCCGGCGATCGCTCGGATTGCGACTTTCTAACGTCGCTCCTGTTGTGCTTTGTACCCATTCGCCATTGATAAAATTATTACAAATCAGAGGGGCGGTCATCTCAACACCTTTAAGTGGTTTGGACTGTTACTATTTTATCTGTTATGGCTAGAAGTTTGGGCATTGCTGAATCAGAATATGAAACGTCAAGAGTTTCAAAATGAATATCTCAATTTATCTTCTCTCCCTCTTACTTTGCGTACTTCGCGCCTTTGTGGTTAATTCCTTCACTCCTCATAACTAATGCGATAGACCACTACGAGAAAACTTTGTGATTTATTATATAACTAATAGACTTTCCACCCGATTCAGCAAGATTACCAATGACCACTCCATCCCATCGCTATCACATCACCACCTTCGGTTGCCAGATGAACAAAGCCGACTCAGAACGTATGGCTGGCATCTTAGAAGATATGGGCTTTGAGTGGTCAGAAGATCCCAATAATGCAAATGTAATCCTCTACAACACCTGCACTATCAGGGATAATGCCGAACAGAAAGTATATTCTTATCTAGGCAGACAAGCAAAACGCAAGCACGAACAGCCAGACCTAACCTTAGTAGTTGCTGGTTGTGTGGCTCAACAAGAAGGAGAATCCCTATTACGGCGAGTACCAGAATTAGACTTGGTCATGGGTCCCCAACACGCCAACCGTCTGCAAGATTTACTACAACAGGTCTTTGACGGCAACCAGGTGGTGGCGACTGAACCCGTCCATATTATGGAAGATATTACCAAGCCCCGACGGGATAGTAAGGTAACGGCTTGGGTGAATGTGATTTACGGTTGTAACGAACGTTGTACCTATTGTGTAGTTCCGAATGTACGTGGTGTGGAGCAGTCTCGCACCCCAGAGGCAATTCGGGCGGAGATGGAAGAAATTGGCAGACAGGGTTACAAGGAAGTTACCCTCCTGGGACAAAATATTGATGCTTACGGGCGAGATTTACCAGGAGTGACCCCAGAAGGCAGACACCAGCATACCCTAACGGATTTACTCTATTACGTCCATGATGTACCAGGGATTGAACGCATACGTTTTGCAACTAGCCACCCCCGTTATTTTACGGAAAGGTTAATTCGAGCTTGTGCTGAATTACCCAAGGTATGCGAACACTTCCACATACCCTTCCAGTCCGGGGATAACGAAGTATTAAAACGTATGTCTAGGGGATATACCCAGGAAAAATATCGCCGGATTATTGATAAAGTTCGCCAGTATATGCCCGATGCGGCGATTAGTGCGGATGCCATTGTTGGCTTTCCTGGAGAGACAGAAGCACAGTTTGAGAATACCCTACAATTGGTGGCAGATATTGGTTTTGACCTGTTGAATACCGCCGCCTACTCTCCCCGTCCAGGAACCCCAGCAGCAGTGTGGGATGAACAATTGAGTGATGAGGTGAAAAGCGATCGCTTGCAAAGGCTGAATCATCTAGTTGCAATCAAGGCTGCGGAACGTTCTCAAAGATACATGGGGAGAGTGGAAGAAGTCTTAGTAGAAGACCAAAACACCAAAGATAAAACCCAAGTAATGGGACGCACCAGGGGTAATCGTCTCACCTTCTTTACTGGGGATATTAATGAATTGAAAGGTCAGTTGGTGAAGGTGAAGATTACGGAAGTTCGTGCCTTTAGTTTGACTGGGGAACCAGTAGAAGTACTACAAGTGGTGTAAACATTGAATGAATCTCAAGTCATAATTTTTCTAGGGGTATGCCGCGCAAGACTGCTGCTCAGAATAGGATAGCTGTGCTTTAGCTTGAGGGTGAGTGTATTTATCTATGACATTTATTGAGAATACTCCCTTCCCGGCAGAAGATTACCTATAACGTAGGTTGGGTTGTAGCTTGCTTCCACGAAGTGGTACGAAACCAAACCCAACGATATGCTGGGTTACCCTTCACCGAAGCCACTTCGTGTCTACGTTCCTCAACCCAGCCTACAATTTTTCGGTAATTTAATAGCGGGAAGGGAATAGTTATAGCATTTCCCACAAAGAGTGAAGTACACATCAAAACCTCACCCCTCTCCTTAATAAGGAGAGGGGAGATAAAGCATAGCTTTATCGGGGTGAGGTTAATCCGTACCTCACTAGGCTCATAAACGCTATATTCAATTTTTGTTAAATGCACTTGAATATTTTTGCAGAAAATGATAAAGGTTGGATAGATATTATGAAGAAAAACAAAGCCACACAAAGACCGCCTAAACTCTCGCGAATTGTCTGAAAAAGATAAAAGAACCAGAGGCGAACAATGGCATTCCCCTTTAACGTAGAAATAAGCGAGAGTGCTGAGTATCTCTCTAAAAGTCTTAGAGCTAATTTGTAAAGTAAAGTAGTTATCTTGTAAGGGTTTCAGGAATTCTAGCCAATAAACTACTGATTTAGTTAAACTCAGACCTGGTAATGAGTTGAGCATTTTTAAGATTTTATTTACAAATCAGCTCTTAAGAAAGCTCGCAAAGCTTTTGAAAAAGAGCGATTGCAAATGCTGTAGTGGGTCAAAGCAGGACAAGTTTCACAGCATCAGGAATTGAGTCAAAGACTTAGCAGAGATGGCTCAACTGTAACACGCTGGTTACAAAGATATAGGCAAGGAGTACTAGAAAAACTGCTAGAGGTAAAAACTTCCCCAGGAGCGATCGCAAAAAATCAAGGAGAAGTGCTGCAAAGTTTTGTGGAGAAACTGCAATGTCCGCAGGGATTTAGCAGCTACGAGGAAATCTTAGATTGGCAGTCCTCAACTTAATCCAATTGAGCGATTGTGGCAGTTTATTAAACGCCAAAGAAAACCTAACGTTAAGTTAATTATTTCTAGAACTATTGCATTTAATTCCCAACAATATTGAGAATTATCCATCCTTGTTGATTCTTGTGTTTACCCTGCGATATCTACTGTTCTAGTGCATAAGGAGAAATAAAATGAAACTCAACTTAATTATTGGTTTATCACTTAGTAGTTTAATTCTCTTCGCATCGGCGGCTCTAGCTGGGGGTAACTATTATTATATGATCTGTAATCGAACAGGTTACACTGGAGAATATAAGCATGGTATCGGTGTTGGTATAGATGAGAATAATTGCCATTTAAGATTGGATTATCTTGAATCTAATCAAAAATATGTGAGATTTGATAAAGAAGTATGCAAACCAAAATACTATCAGTTTACGGCACATCGGTCAGATGGCTATTTTGCAAGGATGCAAGTATATATTTTCGATGGCTACGATTACGGTACTGCACTATTTCGTGACAGCAATGGTCATTTAGGAACATGCATTTTAAGGAATCAACGACCTTGGTTCAGATAAGTAAATCGGGAATAGGTTTTCGGGTAGTCCAGTAAAATCACTAATTGTTGCCATACCCTATGATGGCTTCTAAGCACATTTTCAGAGGCATATGTCTTGAAGTAAGTTGCTTTCCATCAGAAATTCTAGTTACATGGAACCAATCATGAAATGCATTCCCCGTACATACTACATTCCTACCCGAAGTTTTTGTAATTTGTTTACATATTTTCAGAGGCATATGCCTTGAAGTAAGTTGCTTTCCATCAGAAATTCTAGTTACATGGAACCAATCATGAAACGCATTCCCCGTACATACTACATTCCTACCCGAAGTTCTTGTAATTTGTTTACATGTTTTCAGAGGCATATGCCTTGAAGTAAGTTGCTTTCCATCAGAAATTCTAGTTACATGGAACCAATCATGAAATGCATTCCCCGTACAGACTACATTCCTACCCGAAGTTTTGGTAATTTGTTTACATATTTTCAGAGGCATATGCCTTGAAGTAAGTTGCTTTCCATCAGAAACTCTAGTTACATGGAACCAATCATGAAACGCATTCCCCGTACATACTACATTCCTACGCTTGATATCTGAAACACCTGCTAAGGCGAAATAGGGCAATAAACAGATACAACTGAATGCAATAATAAAAGTTTTCATAATAGCCTCCAAACAATCATTTTTATTTGGTTCTATTAATACTCCCTCATATATTTTGATATTACGAAAGAGTTTGTGAGGAAGTTGTGAAGAAGTACCATGTTTTACTGTTTTTTAATATTTTCTAAATAAATGGATTTGTCAAAAAGACCAACAAAACACCAGAACAATAATTAACTCTAGCATTAAAACGTAAACGTAGTTTGGAGGCACAAGAATGAATAATAATCCTTATATTGGTTCATATTTTGATGACCTTTTTGAAGAAGAAGGGACACTTGAAGAAATTAACCTAATTGCTACAAAACGTGTCATAGCATGGCAAATTAGCGAAGCAATGAACGAAAAAAACTTGAATAAGACTGCAATGGCAGAAAAAATGGGAACAAGCAGATCATCTCTTGATCGCTTGCTAGATCCAAATAATACATCTGTGACTCTGGATACTATTGAACGCGCTGCTAGAGTAGTTGGTAAACGGGTTAAGTTTGAATTAGTTGATATAGTTTAATTCCAAATCAGTATGTTTTCAGCAAATGCTTCGTAAAAAGTAATGATGTAGAGGCTATTATGACTAACAGCTCCAAAGTGAATTCAGAGCGTTCCAAATCTGAACGTTTGGAAGCTCGTGTCACAAAAGAGCAAAAAGAATTATTCCAGCGAGCAGCAGATATTCAGGGTCGAACACTAACAGATTTTATTGTTAGCAACGTTTTGGATATTGCCAAACAAGTTATTAGGGAACATGAAAATATGATCTTAACTAAGCAAGATCAAGAAGTTTTTGTTGCGGCATTGTTAAATCCCCCAGAACCAAGTGCGAAATTACGAGATGCGGCTCAACGTTATCAGCAAAAAATGGATGTATAAGTGACGTTTTTAAATAATTCTGATACTTCTATTAACTATGTAATACAGCCGCTACAAGTACCTAATTTTATTCAACAATCAAACCGGATTCCTATATATTGAGAAATGCTTAGTTTTATGTCCTAATATACAAGGGTGTATTATATCATATCCGGTTAAACACTTATAATTAAATGTAGGTTGGGTAGAACGAAGTGTAGACCCGAAGGGGCTTCCCGCAGGGTAACCCAACAAAAGTCTGATTGTGTTGGGTTTCGTTCCTCAACCCAACCTACAAATCACGATTTTATTAATTGATTGGTAGGGGCGGGGTTACCCCGCCCCTACGATTGGATATGTTGCAAACATTTTTTGATTTGGTATAAGGGTTTCAGGATTTAATTTTCTCAATCATCTTGTGGTGTAAGATGTGAAATACTCTCTCAATCTTGACTGATTAACAACTTTTCACTACCTGTAACAATTCCTGTGGTTGATGAATTAAAAAATCTGGATTCTGCTTGGCTAATACTTCCTGAGAATTAAAGCCCCAAGCCACCGCAATTACTTTAATATTAGCTTTTTTAGACGCTTCTATATCCCTAATTTCATCCCCCACATAAATTACTTGCTGTGGCGATAATTTATTTTCCTTTAATGCATTATTGATAATTGTTGTTTTGCCAAAAATTGTCACTCCAGAATAGATAAAGTCAAACAGTGTTTCTAAATTATTATACCGGAGAAAATCCATAACAT
The DNA here is from genome assembly GCA_030066045.1 of Calothrix sp. MO_167.B12. Taxonomy (GTDB): domain Bacteria; phylum Cyanobacteriota; class Cyanobacteriia; order Cyanobacteriales; family Nostocaceae; genus Calothrix_A. Next base: position 8,353 of record JASJCJ010000104.1, on the reverse strand, counting down.
TATCAGAGGAGTTGGAAGTAATAATTCCCAACCGATGTTCCTCATCTTTTAAGGAAACTAAAGATTCTTTTATCCCCGCAATTGGTTTTAACTCTTGTATTTTCCCTTTTAATTCAGATTGAACTTTTTTAATTAAAAAAGGAATTTTCAATAACGAAACACCAGAATACTTAATGATTTGCCTGGAGCTTAAATTTCTCAAATATGCCAGTTCTTCTGCGGCAATGGGTGCATAACCAAAATCATCAGCTAGATGATTGGCAATACTCACAAGAGCATCTAACGTATCAGCAATTGTGCCATCAAAATCAAAGATAATTACTTTTTGAGTCATACTTGCATTGGGGATGGTTCAAGATTAGCACGGGCATTCCGTCGTAACATTTTTGGCTTGATTCTTCGCAATGCCGATGCCGGAAATTGTCTATCCCAATCTCTATCGGAGATATTGGCTAATTCTAACAGCTTTGGCGCTACATTTCCAGGGTAAGGCTGAAACTCAGTTACATCAGTCTCCTTGGCAAACCGTTGATTCCAAGGGCAAACGTCTTGACAAATATCACAACCAGCAACCCAACCTTGTAAATGAGGCGCAATACTATCGGGTAATTTTTCATCCCGGTTTTCAATTGTATGATAAGCAATACAACGATTGGCATCCACTACAAATGGTTCGGTTATGGCATTGGTAGGACAAGCTGACAGACAACGGGTACAGCTACCACAGTGTTGTGTATGGGGTGTATCTGGAGATAACTGTAAATTTGTCAGCACTTCTCCCAAAAATACCCAAGAACCATACTCCCTAGTAATTAAATTACCATTTTTGGCAATCCAACCAATACCCGCTCTTTGCGCCCAAACTTTATCTTGCACTGGGCCGGTATCTGCATAATAACGCCCTTGAATCCCTGTACCCAAACTTTGCAACCAGGTGGAAAGAGCCTTTAATTTCTTATGCATGATTTTGTGATAGTCCCGTCCCCAAGCATAGCGAGAAATTTTAGCGTATTCTTTCCCTTGAGGATGCTGATGGGGGGTGTAATAGTTTAAGGCTACACAAATGAGCGATCGCACTTTTGGCATAACTAGTTGAATATTATACCGCTTTGGTGATGTCATCCATGCCATGTCACCATGAAAACCCAAAGCTATCCATGCTTCTAACCGTTGTTTATCTGTAGTATCCACTTCGTCTACAGCCGCAATCCCTACTTGATGGAATCCCAACTCCAGAGCTTTTTGCTTGACCACATCACTACTTATCTCAAAAGATTGATTCATTTTTTCTCAACCACATTTATTTTGAAACCCACAATTATTGCCTCTGCATATTCAACTAGGGCAAGGACATCCATGACATTTCGGTGTATAGAATCATATTACTGATGTTCCCCCAAATCCCGACTCCAGGGCGCAAGCCGCAGCGCTCCTACTCCTCACAACTCACTCCCATAGAAAATTCTTACTCTCGCTATTGTAAACTTTAGTTGCCAAATGTTAAGAAAGTATGCAAAATGTAAAGAGAGGTAAACAAACCTCTAACCTCTATGTAATTCCCAGTGTACTTAAACTAATTAACTGTGGTACAGTTATGACTTTTACTACTGATTCTGCACAAAACCGTTTATTGAATGCTTTCAATTACACTGCCCAACCCGGGGATGTAGTTGCCTCAAGTATTGCTTTATTTAAAAGTCTCAGCATAGATGACCAGTTAGCAGTTTTGTGGTACGTGTACACCGAGATGGGGAGTTTTATCACTCCAGCAGCAACTGGTGCAGCACGTTTACAATTAGCCGTAGGGTTGCTTAATCAAATCAAACAGATGTCTTACGCAGAGCAGTTAGAGACTATGCGTGACTTGGCTGCCAATAAAAATACTCAGTTTTCCCGTTCTTACGGTGTTTTTAGTCCCAATACCAAATTAGCTTTCTGGTATGAGTTAGCTCAATTAATGGAGCAAGGTACTGTAATTCCCATGCCAGAGGGTTACAAACTTTCTCGTGATGGTCATAAAGTATTAAAAGCAATTAGAGACTTGGAATTTAGCCAACAAATCACCGTTCTCCGCAAAGCTGTAGTTGATATGGGTGTAGATGTTATCGGCTAACAGGGAACGAATTAACTTTTCTTAATCTCTCTCAATCTCTCAAAATAACACTTCCAGGTAATTACCTTACCTGGGGGTTATTTTTCTTTCGCTGTCGTATTGAGAAAATACTGGCAATAAAAAAGCTTATGTCTACTACAGAGAATATTATAGATAGCATTCCCGGCATTACAGAGCCAGCTATACTAGATTATTTCCATACTTTAAATGCAGGCGAATTTCACCGCACAGCAGCACTATTTGCCACAGATGGCGTTATGTATCCCCCCTTTGAATCTGGTATTGTAGGAAAGGATGCGATCGCAAACTATCTACACCAGGAAGCTGAAGATTTAAAGGCACATCCTCGACAAGGGATGGTAGAGGCTTTAGACAACCACAATACTCAATTTCAGGTGACGGGGAAAGCTCAAACTTCTTGGTGTAGTGTGAATGTCAAGTGGCTATTTATCCTCAACCAATACCAAGAGATTGTTTCAGTACAGATAAAACTCTTAGCTTCACCCCAAGAATTGCTGAAATTACGGCGGTGAATTAAGAATTAATTTTTAATCCCTGTAGCCTTGTTCTTAACCCTTGCCGGAACCATTGTAAAATCAAGCTTTTTTTATTTTGAGTGTTTCTTTCATTCGCAGCGAGGAGATTTAATCAGGGTCTGCTGAATAAACGTAAAACTCTTATATTGTAGTGGTTTGAGGGTCTTATCGAAGTCAAAAGTGCAAGGAAATACGGGTATGAGGCTTAAAAGCCTTGTATTGATAATTTTTGATGGTAAAAAGAATAGAAAAAAATAGGGATGAAACTGTTGCCTGTTGCCTGTTGCCTGTTGCCTGTTCCCTACCCTTGCCAAAAGACTTTTTGCTGCAAGCCCTAATTACTTCAGGACTTACGCAATTGCCACAATCGGTGGTTGGTGCGTGAGGTTATAATGTAGAGACGTTGCAGTGCAACGTCTCTACGTTCAAATATTTTCGCGCACCTCACCCAACAGCAATAATGCGGGCAGAATATCTACACCGCATTTTGCCTCCCCTACAGAAAAAATATGCCAACTGCGTAAGTCTTATACTTATTACTTATTACTTATTACTTCTCCCTTGTGGGGCTGCTCTAAGGAACGTAGCAGTAACTTCCTTCCCAACTCCACATCTGAAGGAGCGCATTTCCAATCTGGATGGGCAGTCATCAACAAACTGTCCAAAGTTTCTTCCTCAAATAGATGCCACACGGGAGCGCCATTAATTTCTGTTTCCACAGCATAACAATTATCACTAATGCAATGAATGACGCAATTACTGGCAATCCTTGATAAATTAATTTTTTGCCCTGGCTCTAGTGAACGAAATTTACGGATAAATTGCTGAAATTCACTCAGACTCGATACCGTTAATCCAGGAAGTCCTACAGTCAAACTCGGTTCCCCATTCACCGCAACCCAGTAATGACGGCTGGGATCTATACCCTCTAACCAAGGAAATTCATCATCAAGGCGATACCGTGGTGATAAACAGAATGAAACTTCCATAGATAAAACCATATCTTAAAGTGGAGATTAAGCAACAGTAATTTGAGTTTGGGTTACAAGTTTGGTAATTGCATTCACTAGGCAAACCCTAAGAATCATGTCCAAACTCGTTTTGTAGCAACTTCCAACAAAGTTTGATAGTTGAAGACACTCTAGAGCGTATTTTCAAACCCCTAAAACCCGCACCATGCGCGGGTGACGGCGAGGAAGGAAAACAGACCCTAGTCCTACATATATGGAGAAGGCTCCTAATTATTTCAATTAGGAGCCTTCCTCTGTAAAAATTAGCAGGAGGTTAGCTACTCTTCCATTATTTAATTACTGACAGCAAGTAAAGCAAATAAAATTAGCAAAAGTTATTATTTTGATTAACATTTCTCAACATTGTATTAGAAATGCTATGCCGAATCCCCAATAATATAATTTAGGCAAGCAGGGGGGAAGTGCTACACGGTAAAGTGTTGTAATCCTCTTGCCCAAGCTTCATCAATCACCATTACTGCGATCGCAGGTGATTTTGTACGATTCATCACATACTTTTCAGGAAAAAATCTGCGACGGCTGGTTTTTTGTATCGGTTTCCACTTATAGATTTTGTATAAAATCAAGTGGAACTGTGGGAGTTGAACCCACCAAAGGACTCCTGGCCCTTTATCGCTCATCCCCGACAAGGAGACTGCGCTGGCAGCTCTAACGCTGTAAACCACCGGGTATAGTTCCTTTCTAATTTTAGGGGTAAGGAGTAACAAGTAACCAGTAAGGGAGCGGGAAATTGCCAAGTATTCTCAATAATAAATTGTCCATCCCCTGGGGCTTTTTACAGGGTTAAACCCTGATTATTGCGTTTATTTGTTTACCATTTTTGGTAAATTTTTTAATAATTAATCTCAATAAAGTCGATTATTTTCCTCATCGATGATCATTGCCGCGATCGCGAAGCGCGCCCTACTGCCCAATCCAACTTCGTTGGATTGCTTTGCAACTTCGTTGCAAAGAGGTGCGATTCCATCGCACCTGGCAGTGTTACGGGCGATCGCAATTACTAGCCCCACGATGCCGGTTGTGCAGAAAAATAGTGCCAAACATACATCTAAAACTTGCAAAACCATCATTCTTTTTAACCCAAAGTTGGAATTTGTAAAAGCCCAAAAATAACAAAATTATTTGCGAGTACAGCCATTCAGAAATATGTACGTAAGTAATTAGAGAGAGAAAAAATAATATAAAGCTAGTACTCGCATATGCAATCAACTTACACATGATTAATTTTTAGCTTTGAAATCTTTCTCTTTTTTCAACTGTTTAAATTTGTATTCATATAATTCTCTTTGGGCTGAGATGTCTTTCTTAAGTACTTGAATATCAGATTTTAATTCTGATATCTGAGTGCCAATTGAAAACGCACCAGAATATACAAAAAATATTGCTTGCCCAAAAAATACAACTAAACCACTACAAGAAGAAATTAAAAATGCTTGAATGTTCATTATTTATGGATAAGAATATTCTGTCCAATCAACACTGACTTTTTTGCTAACTTGTGCATAGACAGCACCCTTGTAAATGCCATCAGCGACAACGGGTAAAGAACGAGTTTGTCCTTTTTCAACCTCTTCTAAAATAGTTTGAGGTTGCCCTTGTTCGTTTAAATCAGCAGCCCAAATATAAACAGGAGAACCACCAGCCCTAAATTGTAAGTATGCTCGCTTGGGATTAGGTGGTACTAAAGGCTGTGCAGTAAATCCAGGCTGTAACTGCACAGACTCAGATTTAGGAATTAAACCAAATTTATCCATAGCACCATTAAATAATTGAGAATTTAAATAATTAGTTATTTCTTCAGCTATTTCTAATGAATTTAACGTTGATTGATTTTGTTGATTATCGGATTGTTGATTATCGGATTGAATAATTTCAACATCAATCCCCCAAACAATATTAGCTTTATCTTCTCGAATAAACGCTAAACTTCTTTCTCCTAATTCTTGAGGATAATAAAGGGTTAATGTTTGTGGTTCATCTTGATAAACAATCTTACGTTCATCAAATGTATTAATATCTCTGCCATCAAAAAACGCCTGATACATTAAACCACTAACCCTATCGGGGTAAATTGGTCTAGGCTGAGTGATACGAACTAATTGTTCTTTAAAAGGTGGTGTTACTACTAATCTTCTAGTGATGTAAATTCTATTTAATTTTGACCACATAATGTATTTATAAGGGTGATTTTACCCACCCTTATTACCCCTAAACTATCGGCGTGTTCTGGTTCTGCTGCTTGTACGAGTTCGACTCGTATTTCTTCTATTTCTTGTATTGGAATTAGAAGATGATTTTTGACGATTAGGATTAGTAGAAGTTCCAATTAATGAAACAGTGGTAATAGTCCCGCCCCGAAACTTTTTACCTCTAAGGACATTGCCATTAATTAACCTTGCTACATTTCCAGGATTAGCAAATAGGGTGTAACTTTTGCTTTTTCCTTGACCAGTAGTTACGTTAATTCTGACTCTAGCTGGTCTGGGGGAGTTTGAGCCAAAAACTAATCCTGGCTCCGGTTTGTCTGCTTTGACAGGGGTAACACCTAATTCTTTAGCAATATCCTCTGGATAGCTGTCAATTGGTGCTCTCCAAGCTAACTTAAAAGCTCCAGTCCCTGCGGATCTACCATTACTTCCACGTCCAACAGATTGGGACATGGGTATAAAGTAGACCCCATATTTTTTGTTGGCCATTATTTATCTCCTGTAGCTAAAGAAAGCAATTATTAGCTAGCAGGAACGTGAGCCACAATTGAACCGTTGATAGTTTTGGTCACAGCGTCAGAAATTAACAACAAATCTGCTGTAACATTTACCTGACCTGCTTCATAGTCTGCCTGAACTACAATCCGGTTTTTAGGAGTTTCAGTAGGGTTAGCTCGGTTGTAGTCGGTTTCTTTGTTTTGTAGCAAAGTCCCAAGAATACAAAACTGTTGTTCTAAAGAGCCAGCATTAGAAAATTCATTCCAAGCAGCTTCTTCTGGTGAACCGACTGTAGCAGTACTAGAAATTGGTGTAGCCATAAGTGCTTTTTTATACGTTATGTGCGTGTTTTGTCTAGCTTATCAACTGCACATCGGATCGTCATCAACTCCCTTCGCGTGTATATATGCCCGCGAGACACACAACAGCTTCTGAGGAACTAATTAAACCTACGCGTTTTGCCTGGCTGTACGTCACCATTTATACCATGTATTCCCCGTGGGTAAAAGTCAGCTTTTACGGGATATAAAGTGGTTTTTTTGATTCCGGGGCGATTCCCAGTTTTGATGAAATCTTCAGGTTTTACACCGGGCCAAGCATCGCGGTCAACATAGTTAGCAACTAAATTCCTGAGATAACGGATTGCTTTACGTTCGGATTGCATATATACCCGGATTTTGGAATTATCTTTGAGGGTTGCTTCAGCAAATTCCTCACCGCGTTCCATGGGGGGGATTCTAAGGGTGGTAAGTTGTTTAGCTCTGAAATTAGGGTGGGGTATTGTGATTGTCCTGTAACCGGAACTGGTAAATTTACCACCAGGTCTACGTTTCTCGCCTAAGCTAATTACTATTTGAGGGCGATCGCTTCCCGGTTTAAGTGCCCAAGTCTCAGGAATACCAATTACTACAGATTCATTTTTAGCCTTACAAACCTCTTCATTGGCTTTGGCTATTTCTTCAAACTGAGCTTTTACTTTTTCTGATTCATTGCCTGTGGAAGAAGCAATTACTTTAACAGTGGTTGTGGTTCTTTTGGGTTCCCACTGACCAGTTTGTTGGTTGAGTTGGCAACTGACTACAGGAACTTGAATACTTAACCAGTCCACTTTTGCATCAACTCCATCACGTCCAGGTCTACCATCAAAACCATTACGCCCATTAACTCCATTACGCCCGTTAACACCATTGCGTCCCCTGGTTCCATTACGTCCTCTAACCCCAGGTTTGCCATTAACGCCATTACGTCCGTTAACCCCAGGTTTGCCATTAACACCATTGCGACCGTTAACACCGTTGCGACCATCAACCCCGTTGCGACCGTTAACACCATTGCGACCATCAACACCATTGCGTCCTCTAATTCCATTACGCCCATCAACACCATTGCGTCCCCTAATTCCATTACGCCCGTCAACTCCATTACGCCCGTCAACTCCGTTACGCCCATCAACTCCGTTGCGACCGTTAACCCCAGGACGACCATCAACACCATTACGCCCATCAACTCCATTGCGACCGTTAACCCCAGGACGACCATTTAATCCGTTGCGTCCCCTAATTCCGTTACGTCCATCAACCCCATTGCGACCATCAACCCCGTTGCGACCATCCCGTCCTGGACGACCAGATACTCCTGGCAAACCTCGCGGTCCGGGACGACCATCTCGCGGTCGTGCCACTACTATTGGGCCTGGGGACGGACGGACTATACCCCCAAATGGGGGACGGACTATTTCTCTAGAAATTACTTCAACTTTTGTGACTTCAACGGTTTTGATTTGACCATCACGTCCGTTTTGTCCAATACGTCCGTTAACCCCGTTACGTCCATCAACACCGTTACGTCCGTTAACCCCGTTACGTCCATTAACACCATTGCGACCGTTAACGCCATCACGTCCATTAACACCATTGCGACCGTTAACGCCATCACGTCCATTAACACCATTGCGACCGTTAACGCCAT
>JASJCJ010000103.1 GCA_030066045.1 Calothrix sp. MO_167.B12 | reverse complement strand
AGTGATGTTTGGTGTGCAAACTGCCGCTTGGATTTGTGTAGTAATGATAGATACATTCCAAGCTGCGATCGCTGGTTATTTGTTCTACATCCATGAAAACTTGTATGGGGCAATTTTATTATTGTTGATCATTCCCCAAATCACCTTCCAGGATATGTACTTCCTGCGTAATCCCCTAGAAAATGATGTTAAATATCAAGCCAGTGCCCAACCATTTTTGGTCTTAGGAATGCTGGTTGCAGGATTGGCCATCGGTCATGCGGGAATTTAACCATAGGGTGCGTTGGGGCTGAAACCTGATGCACCCGCTCCTATTTTGCATTTTATAAGGACGGCTAGCTGAAAACCCCGAAATGAAAACTACAAATCTTCTTAGATTTGTAGTTTGAGGGTCGTTTACGTCGGGGCTGAAAGCTGCTATCAAGCCTTTAGGCTTGAGTGATTTTGTCATTAAAGATGTTATCATTGAGTAATCAGTACAAGATTTAAAAACCTACCCCCGGACTGGGGGAAAGTTTACGCCCGAAAGAACCACCGAGGAGATATCAGCACGCCCTTGTGGCAAACGTGTTGAGCCTGGGAACCTGAGATATCAGGATATTAAGGCAGTGATGCCTTAAGAATCGACCTGGCTTTAGCCCGGAGAGTGTCAAATTCTAAAAGTCCAATAGTTACGGTATTTGATTCCAGCTTGAGAAACTTCCATCTATCTCCGGTGGTAACTGCACCAAAAATAGTAGGAACTGATTGATTATTTTGTTCATTAAAACGTTGTGCAGCAATCATTTCAGAAATACATTGACCTAACCCTGCATTTAAATCTTCTTTTTTTGCTTCAACCACAACCACCGCAGGTGCATCAATAAATAACTGTTCGGGAGAAAGACTAATTAAAAAATCGCAAACACCGTTTAGTCCTAATGATTGTTCTACGGTAAAATCATTACCAGAAAATAAGCTAATTTGTTGTTGAAAAATATCTTTAATTTCCAATAAAATAGGACATATTAGCATTTCCGATCTAGCTTTTTCCGTATTTAATGCCAAAGCTAAGGGTAAATATTTGTCCAGAAAATTTGCCAAAAAAGGACTTGGTTGTTGCGGTTCAATAGATGTTATAAAAGTGTTTTTTTCAACTATCGTTAAATTAAAATCTTGTTTGACACGTCGTAATGTAAAGTCGCTATAGGACATTTGCGATCGCTTTTACTAGATAAACCTCCTAATAAAAATGATAGACTGAAACTAAAAGAGTAGAACTATGGATCAGCAAACCCAAGGAAAGCTGGAAGCTAAGGGTTGGAAAGTGGGTACATTTTCAGATTTTCTGGAATTAAGCCCAGAAGAAGCTATCCTAGTTGAAATGAAATTGGCTCTTAGTCGCAGTTTGAAAGAGCGTAGACAGCAGTGTATTTGCCAGTGCTGCTTCATATTTCTCTAAAAGCATTATAGTTCTTGGTAGAATACTGAATTCCTATAGTTGATTAATAACCCAAAACAGGTTATTATCGCATTATTATATTGAGATGAAAAACGGGTATAGCAGTGACAATTGAAACAAATAACCTCCCATTAAATCAGATTATTTTGGGAGATTGTATAGAACTGCTGAAAAGCTTGCCAGATGAATGTGTTGACTTAGTTGTTTCCTCTCCTCCATACAATTTAGGTAAGGAATACGAAGCAAAAAAAGCACTAGAGATTTATTTGGAAGAACAAACGTCTGTACTGCGTGAATGTAGCCGAATTCTTAAAAGCACAGGTTCGCTGTTTTGGCAGGTTGGTGCTTTCTCTGATAGAGGTATGTTAATCCCTCTTGATATTCGCTTTTTTCCTATTTTAGAGTCCTGTGGATTAATTCCTCGTAACCGGATTATTTGGGCTAGACAACATGGGCTTCATGCTCAAAAAAAGTTTTCTTGCCGACATGAAACTATTCTTTGGTTTACTAAATCAGATAACTATACATTTAATCTAGATGCTATCAGAGTTCCCCAAAAATATCAAAATAAAAAACACTATCGAGGAAGTCGTAAAGGTGAATTATCTTGTAATCCAAATGGTAAAAATCCTGGTGATATTTGGTTATTCCGAAATGTCAAGCATAATCATGAAGAGCAAACTATACATCCTTGCCAATTCCCAGAAGATTTAGTAGCCAGAATTATTTTAGCTACAACTCACACAGGTGAAATTGTTTTTGATCCTTATATGGGTTCGGGTACAGTGGCAGTTGTTTCTCAAGATTATGAACGATTTTTTATCGGAGCAGAATTAGAAAATAAATATTATCACATTGCACTACGTCGTCTTAGTAAAAAACCAGATAAAAATAATTATTTCCCCAATTTAAAAACTCTGCGAGATTATGTAGAAACTACTGGAGAATCTATCAATAAATTCCGATTCGACGTGCAAGTAGCTAAAAGACCATCCGAACGCAGCAAAGCAAAGATATATCCAGAAGAATACCATTTGCAGTCAATGGAAGAGCGATTACTCTACGAAGAAACTGCTTTTGCGAATAGTCTGCGTGGAGAAGAAATTCCTGTAGATCCAAAGTTAAATGGCAATGGTAAAAAGACCAAATTAGCAGACAAAAAAGGTGAACAAATTGAACTAAATCTATGGGATTAAAAAATCATTAGCTAAATTAGTTGAAGATGACAACGGTTTTTGACAGAATTACCCGGTATAACTTGGCATTGCCTAGTATTTCTAATTTTAACTGTTCTAGAGTATCGTGGTGATGAATAGACTGTCCATGTAACGGGTATAGTGCTATTTTTTTGTTCAAATAATCCTACAAGTCTAATTGGGACATCAAACACCTTATATTTAGCTAATGCTGTTAACTGCTGAACAGCTTGTTCATAATAAAGTGTACTATTAGAAGCTGGAAACATCCAGGCTTTTGTAATCAAAACCACAAGCTGAGTTGCTTTTCCGGCAAATATAATGCCTGCTTTAAAAAACAACTCTGAACGCAAAGTATTCTTTAGCAAGAAGGGATAATTAGAGAATTGACTTTCAACAATCACACCAAGTTTGCCAAAATCAATATCTTTACCCAAAAACTTATATTCTGATGGAATGGGAATGTTTGCTTGCCATCCTAACTGTAGCAAATTAGATTTTATATATTCATTTGTTCCCACTGGATCGAATATTGGATTACCTTGAATTCCTGACTGATCTGAAGGTTTGATATGTAAAGGCATTCCACTCAAAACAGTGCTAATTTCATTCCATTCATTGCTATAGTTGCTACTGATAACTGTTTCTGCACCGTTGAAATCGGTAAACTTAATAATAATAGCTAGTTCTCCTGTTTTGGTTTTAATAGTTGTTCAATAAAAGCTGTGGGATTGATATTTAATGCTTCAGCGACTTCTAAGAATTCAATTAAGTCTAAACGACGTTCTCCACGTTCATATTTTGATACATACGACTGGGGTCTGGAAAGCTTTGTTGATAACTCTGTTTGAGTCATTCCTGCTGCTTTTCTAGCCTCAATAAGTAGTATACGAAACTGATTGTATTTTGGACTGAAAACGGATTTAGGCACTTTAATTTGCCTTTTAGATGTAGCAGAGTTGAATTAATTTAGATATTAAAACCCAATATGGGATAAACCCAAAATAGGTTATTTTTATGTAGGGCTAGGATGGTAATTGAGAATGATACAAAATTTGAGATAATCACACTTGAGAAAGATGATGGATAAAGAGTCAACAAATATGGTTGCTGTTTTATGGAATAAGAAGGTGCGTTACGCTGATGCGATTAACGCACCCTACTGGCTATTTATCGATTTCATCCATTAACTGAGCATGAAGATAAGACAGTCTAGGATTCCTTTCATGATATGCAGCAGCCTGACCTTTAGCTTCTCTCTTGATTTTTACAAATGAAGGCATTTTCTTGAGCTTAGTTTGTTGAGTGTAGACAATATGTCTAGTTTTTATTTTATCTTCTTCAGGCTCATCTAATTCATGCTCAATACTCTTATGTTTATAGATTTGTATATCTTTGAATCGATTATACAACTGCCTGATATGAGCTTCACATTTCTGAGAATAAAAACCTATGATTGATTCTGAGTTTATAATTTGAAATGAATTTAGTAACTCAATATCGCTAGAATTACGTACATAGGTTATCCAGCTTTTTCGATCGCCATATTTATACACACCAGAGTCATATAGGCAAAGGGTTAAGCTAGGGGATAAAGGTAGAAAGAGTTGTAAACCTTTAGCAGCAAGACTTGTAATACTTATATGTTGTAAGTCTCTATAAAACCAGTTATACCTAAACACAGGATGGTCTGAGATAAAAAACTCTATATCTGTTTCATTTTTGATGATATGGAAATCTAAATCTATTAAAAGAAGATAGTCAATTGCACTTTGAAGAGTAATCAGCGAGCCTAAGGAACTTTTGTCTTCAACATTCAAGTATCCTTTACTAGCTTCCTCTGGGTCAAAATTATTTTGCCGAAGTAACTCTCGCACTATTGATTGAATATGAGTTTGTATACTTGAGAGTGATTTTTCTCTAGCTTCTGGCGTTCTGTATAAGAGACAAATAATAAATTTAACTAGTTTAAACTTATTCTCAATAAACTTTTTATCAGACGATTTATTGCCAGAAAAATTTAATAGATCATCAATATTACCCTCGATAATTTCATCAATTATAGGTGAAGCAGGAGATTCAATTTCGTTACCTAAGAGATCCTCAACTGAATTATCTCTGTCATAAAAATAGTTTCGAGAAAAAACTTCTTTTATTGCTTGATTATATCTAGTAGTTGACCTAACAGTGTCAAATATATTAATTCTTTTAAGATTCCTATCATCCCAACTAAAATGCTTTAGGAGGCACTGAGGTACATAATGCTGATTCTTCGTAACCTGCTTATTCATTCCAAATACCAAATATTTATTCTAAGAGACGATTAGCAGTAAAACAATTGCAGCGTAACTCTTTATTCAAGCACAGTAAACTTTTTAGTGCCAACAACACTGATTAGGACTTATGCAAGCGTCACAAAATAATGCCAACTGGCACAAAGACTTCAATTTGATGTTAAAAGTTATAACCTCTGATTTCTGGGCATTAGAAGCAAATCAATTCTATGTGACAGTTTTAGGATAAATGTGCCAATTGCGTAAGTCCTAACTGATATTGCATTACGTCAAATAATACCAATTTGAAAAACAATGCGACACATGATTGATTAGTAGGGGTAAAATTACCCCTACTCTACTGCTTCACCGCTTTCATCGACAAACCAATCCTCCGCAACTTCTCATTCACTTCCATCACCTTTACCTTCACCACCTGTCCCACCTTCACAATCTCTTTGGGATCGGAAACAAACCTATCCGCAAGTTGGGATATATGCACCAATCCATCCTGATGCACGCCAATATCCACAAATGCCCCAAAGTTAGCCACATTTGTTACAATCCCTTCTAATACCATCCCCTCTTTCAAGTCAGAAATTTCCTTAATTCCCTCTTTGAATGTGGCATATTTAAACTCAGCCCTAGGGTCTCTTCCTGGCTTTTCCAACTCACTGAAAATATCCCGTAATGTAGGTTCCCCTACGGTATCGGTGACGTATTTTTTCAAGTCAGCCTTTTTCAACTTAGCGGCGATTTGGGTAATCTGAGTTAACGGGACTTGTAAATCAGATGCGATCGCTTTTACAATTCCGTAACTTTCCGGATGCACTGCGGTGTTATCTAATGGGTTGTCACCACCACGAATACGGAGAAATCCTGCTGCTAATTCAAAGGCTTTTGATCCCAATTTGGGCACTTTCAACAGTTGCTTGCGATTTTTGAAGGCTCCATTTTCGTTGCGATATTGGACTATATTATTAGCGACGGTGGAAGTAATTCCAGAGACGAAAGTCAGCAGTTCTTTGGAAGCGGTGTTTAAATCCACCCCCACATAGTTAACGCAACTTTCCACAGTTTCATCTAATTTCTTTCTCAGCAACTTCTGGTCTACGTCGTGCTGATATTGTCCCACGCCGATGGATTTGGGATCAATTTTCACTAATTCTGCCAAAGGATCTTGCAAGCGTCTACCAATACTAATGGCACCACGCACGGTAACATCTAAATCAGGGAATTCTTGGGCGGCGACTTTACTGGCAGAATAGATAGATGCACCGGATTCGTTGACAATGACTTTAATGGGCTTGGTTTCCACTGCTTTCAGGATTTCTCCCACAAATTCGTCTGTCTCCCTGGATGCCGTACCATTCCCAATGGCTATAAGGTTAATTTTATACTTTTCAATTAAACTCTTCAGGGTTTTTGCAGCTTGAATCCGTTTTTCATTGCCAGAATGGGGAAATATCGCCTGATATTCCAAAAATTTGCCTGTTTCTGCCAATATGGAAACTTTACAACCAGTACGGAAACCAGGATCTATCGCCATCGTCGGTTTCATCCCCGCAGGTGCAGATAACAGTAATTCCCGTAAATTGGCTTCAAAGGTTTTGATGGATTCTATATCTGCATACAGTTTCTTCTCAGAAATGACCTCAGTCATCAAAGAATTTTTCATCAAGCGGTTAAATGCATCTTTGAGCATTTCCTGATAAAAACTGCGAATGGGACGCTGTTTAGTGCGAATTTCCTGGGACTCCAGGTAAGAAAGCACCATATCCTCATCAAAATCAATTACAAAACTTAATATCCCTTCCTTCTCACCCCGACACAAAGCTAATAGATTGTGGGGTGCAATATTTCTCACCTTATTTTCATACTCACGGTACATTTCAAACTTAGTTGTACCTTCGGGATAATCATCTTTGATGCGGGAGACAAATACCCCTTCTTCTAACAAATACTCCCGTAGATATGCCCTTAATTCAGCCTTCTCCGCCACTTCTTCCGCCAAAATATCAGCAGCACCCTTGAGGGCTGACTCCACAGTCTTGACTCCCTTCTCCTGGGAAACATACTTCCCTGCTTCCCCGTCTAAAGATGCGGATTCACCATCCTTAACATTTAAAGACTTAATAAACTCTGCCAGGGGTTCTAATCCTTTTTCCCTAGCAATGGTGGCGCGGGTGCGACGCTTGGGACGGTAGGGTAAGTATAAATCCTCCAGTTCCGTCTTTTGCAAACAGGATTGAATTTTTCCTTCTAACTCATCCGTAAGTTTACCTTGTTCGGCGATCGCTTTTAAAATTACCGCCTTTCTTTCTTCTAATTCTGTTACATAACTATACCTATCAGCTAAATTCCGCAACTGGACTTCATCCATTTCCCCTGTACGTTCCTTACGGTAACGGGCAATAAAGGGAATTGTCGCCCCCTCTTCCAGTAATGAGAGCGCGTTTTGTACTTGAAAGGGTTGAAGATTAAGTTCAGTTGACAGTAATTGAGGAATGTTAAGCATCTGCGGTGTCAGGTTCACAAACAAAGTCGGGCAATAAACAGGTTAAGGATTGGTAATCTTCTACTAATAATCCTGATTATCTGGAAGTTTCAGGTTAATACAAGATTATGAAATCACTAATAATATTTTGAGAGTGTCAGCTAATGATGGTAAGCTGTTATATCATAAAGTTTACAAATCTAAACTTAAATTTCAGTAAAGTTGAGTCCTTACCTTACTGAGAATATCTCATAAAACATCCTAGCAGCTAGATTTTTCCTAGTTGTAACCTGCATACATATACAAAAATTGTTTGTCAGTCGAGAATAAAGATGCCGTTATTTTTTCTTTTACCCCTTTTTACTGCTCTAGTCAGTGGTTACATCTGTAAACGATGTAGTGATGAAATTGGACAACTTGTAGGTGTAGTAGGTGCTATTAGCTTGATTATCAGTTTAGTGTTAGCACCTTGGGAGATTCAGTTATTGTTGCTTGTGGTTGTGCTTGTTGCTACTCCCAAACTTTTATGGAAAAATGATTCTAGATTGAAATGAGGGATAACAGATCCCCGACTTCTTAAAAGAATGCTGCTGGCGAATTGGGTGCAAGACCCCTCATTGACCTAAAATTTGGTTTGTTCCAGACGTAGCAATGCTACGTCTGGAACATCTGGTGGGATGGCGAAAAATCATTATGTGAGGGGCGATACCCTTGAATGACCATTGGTATCCTTAAAGAAGTCGGGGATCTCAACACCCGTGAGACATAAATAATCCCATCGCTGTTAAAACATCCTCTCAGAACCCCAACTTTTCCAAAAAGTCGGGGTTCTTGTTGTTTACATTTCAATTGTGAGAACTAGCTTTTTGTCTCCTTAACCAAGTTACCTGATCTTCTTGAGAAAGAGATAATTCATCCCCCAAGGTTGTAATATATATAAATCCTTGACTAATAATTAAATCCCTAATGGGATACCAAGAACCTCTATATCTAATCAAAAGTTCTAGGGGAATTGCTCTGCCTCTAATATGCTTCTTATATTTCCACCACATTTGCCACAATACTACAGTTTTCGTACACATTATTTGATATCCTTTGGGAATTTGAAAATACTGAAATGAATAAAAACCAAGGTTATCTATTTCCCCTGATAGAATAAAACTATAATTAGCTAAAACTTCATTCATCAATGAAAAATAGGATGAAGTTCCTTTCAGCAAAAAATCTCGCGTGATGCTAGTCAAATTTGTTTTCAGAATGATACCTTCGTTTTTAGCAATCATTTGATTACTGTCGAATACCGTTTCAGCCCTCAAAATTGAATTTGATAATAAAACTTGTCTTCTATTTAAAGAATGTTGTACAAATTCTACAATTAGTTCTTGATCAGTCAACATCTATTTATGTAAAATAATAAGTTTATTGTTTAATCACTTACAGTTTAAATCCGAAATTTTGTATACATAGGAATTACGCAACTGGCATATTTTTTCTGTAGGGGAGGCAAAATGCGGTGTAGATTTTCTGACTGCATTATTGCCGTTGTGTGAGGCTACGAGAATATTTGCAGGTAGTCATCAGGCTTGTGCCTCATTTACCAATCACCGATTATGTGACAATTGCGTAAGTCCTGATACATTCGATTGCAAGTTGATGAAATATATCATTTATAATTTGAGCCTAAATGGAAGTAGGTTTTGCTGACAGCCGATGTTTGAAGTAGATAAATAGTATTTGACATAACCAGATTAAGGTAGAATCTACTGATATTTCTTGGGGTAGCCTCTCTTAATACCATTTCTGTATGAAGATGCAATTTATATTGATTGTAGAGACGTTGCGCTGCAACATCTCTAGGAAATCTATTTGGCGCAACTTTACATAGAATTGGTATAACAATTTTCAGAATTCAGAGCTACATTTATATAGTTCCCGGAAAATTTAGAAATATACCAGTGCATCTACTGATTACCAAAATCCTCAAGAAACACAAAGCATGGCTAACCTATGTGCTGTTAGCTACTGTATTTTGCTTAGGTATTATTTTTAGCCATAGTAGTCCTCCACAAGCTGCGCCATCTGTGGAGAAAAAGACACTAACAATGATTACCTCACCTGATTATCCACCCTATGAGTATTATGATACCCAGGATGGGGAAAGGAAAATAGTTGGTTTTGATGTTGATATTGCTAAGTATATTACCCAAGAATTGGGATATAAACTACAAATTGCCGAGTCTGATTTCAGTGGCTTAATTCCCGCACTGCAAGCAAATCGGGCTGATTTTGCTATGGCTAGTATGAATCCCACCCCGGAACGCAAGAAAAATGTGGACTTTTCCATTGTCTACTATGAAGGAAAAAATACAATTGTTGCTGCTAAGGGGAGTAATATTAAGCGGATAGAAGATTTGGTAGGGAAAAAAGTAGGAGTACAGTTAGGTACTACCCAAGAACAATATGTGAAGAAAATAGCCACAAAAATTCCGGGTTTACAACTCAAGCAACTCAATAAAGCTCCAGAAATGGTGCAGGAAATTAAATCTAAACGTATTGATGCAGCGATTTTGGGGGATACGGTAGCTCAAGGATTTACCCAGTCCAATCCAGACTTAGAATTTCAGGTACTTCCTTCCCAGGAGCCTGGTGGCGGTTCTGCGATCGCTTTTCCTCAGGGTTCTCCCCTAGTACAATCATTTAATGGGGTTCTGCAAAAAATGCAGGACAATGGGAAACTCCAGGAATTAGCAACGAAGTGGTTTTCTCAGACTATACAACCAGTGCCAGGAGATAATCCCAAAAAGCAGGGATTTAATCTAGATTTCAGACGAATAATTCCAGAAATTCCCTTTATTCTCCAAGGCATTCCTCTATCACTTTTATTTACGGGATTGTCTGTATTTTGCGGACTAATTTGGGGCACTATCCTTTCTCTATTTAAGATTACAGGAGTTAAACCCCTAGTCTTGATTGCCAATGTTTATACTTCAGTTTTCCGAGGTACGCCCTTATTACTCCAGTTGGCATTAGTTTACTACGCTACACCCCAACTCACAGGCTACGATATTACCGCTTTACAAGCCGGGGTATTTACTTTTACCCTCAACTCCGGAGCTTATATGTCAGAGACTATCCGGGGAGGTATTCAAGCAGTGGATAGAGGACAAGCGGAAGCCGCCATGTCTATGGGTGTTCCCTATGGGTTAATGATGTGGGATATTATTTTACCCCAAGCCTTGAAAAATATTCTCCCCGCTTTGGTGAATGAAACCATTGGCTTATTAAAAGATTCGGCTTTGGTATCTACCCTGGGTGTGGTGGAAATTTTACGCAGTGCCCAAATTGTGGGGGCTAATAAATATATTTACTTTGAGCCGTTGTTATTTGCTGGGTTAATTTACTACGTTTTGGTTATGGGTTTGACCTTTGGGGCATCATCTTTGGAAAGGAGGTTGAGACAAAGTGAGTAATGCAGTTATCCGCACGGAGTTTCTCTGTAAGTCTTTTGGCAATCTACAAGTACTGGAAGATATTTCCACCCAAATTTATCCGGGGGAAGTAGTAGCAATTTTAGGTCCTAGTGGTTCGGGTAAATCCACTTTTCTCCGTTGTTTGAATTTATTGGAACGTCCCACCCGAGGAAAAGTTTATTTTCAGGATCATGAAATTACCCATCCCCAAACAAATATTGCTCAAGTTCGCCAAAGATTGGTGATGGTATTCCAACACTTTAATCTCTTTCCCCACATGACAACTTTACAGAATGTCACCTATGCTCCCATCAAGGTGAAGGGAGTAGATAAACATAATGCTCAAAAAACTGGACTGGAGTTATTGAGTAAAGTTGGTTTAGCAGAAAAAGCCGATGTTTACCCTTCAAAGTTATCTGGAGGACAAAAACAACGGGTAGCAATTGCCCGTGCCTTAGCTATGGAACCAGAGGTAATTTTGTTTGATGAACCCACCTCTGCTTTAGATCCAGAAATGGTCAAAGATGTGTTGGAAGTGATGAAATCCCTCGCCCAAACGGGAATGACAATGGCAATTGTCACCCACGAAATGGGATTTGCCAGGGAAGTTGCCAGTCGGATTATGTTTTTAGATCAAGGTAGATTGGCAGAAGATAATACCCCGGAAGAATTTTTTAGTCATCCCCAGTGCGAGCGGGCAAAACAATTTCTGGAAAAGATGCTTTAACTAATTCGGCGGAATTCCCCATCCGTCTATACGGTGGGGATGGATAGCCGGGACAAACTAGGGGTACTCTTCGAGAAGGCTTCACCTACGATGCCCCTAGTTTGTCCAATCTCCCACCAGACTGGTGCTGAATGTAATCTTTTACGATTTGTAACGGTGCCCCGCCACAAGAAACAACGCACTTTGAATCATGCCATAGTTTTGCTTTACCCCATTGCGTGCGCCCTTGAGGAGTTAAGAACAAAGCATTTTCAGATACGCAGGTTGTGGGATTTGACCGTGAGGGGCTAATTTGAAAAAAGAATACAACACATGATTTATATCGTTTCCGTTTGTATCGGAATTATTTCAGTTACTCTCTCTTTTCCTCTTCCTTTGCGTCCTTTGCGTCTTTGCGGTTTTTTATCATTCAGATGCTATCGGATTTGATATTATTGGTAGGGGCGGGGTTACGATGGGATTACAATTGGATCTGTCACAAACATTTTTTGATTTGGTATAACAATTGCCATATCTACACATAAGATTCATGACATCGTCATAAATTATCTACTTTTATTCTGGTATTATTACTATTAAGCAAACATTCCGTTTGCTCCTCACACCATAGTTACGCTCTCTTGTGTTTCTAGAAGCAGGGGAGCTTTTTTTACTGAATGACATTGTCTGAAGAAACTATCCGTAGGGCAAGGCAGGGGGTTAATTACGCTTGCAATCGCTATATTAACCAGATGATTGAGGTAGCATTATTATCGGCAGAAACTGCTGCTGGCAATGGTAATAATGGTAAAATCAGTGGCGAATTGCGACGGATGGTAATGAGGATATTAATCTATACCTTGTTTGACGTGAAAGTTGAGTTCGCCCATCGCATTCCCCAGGAACCAGCAGTAATTGCGGCTAATCACCTCAATCACATCGATCCATTTCTTCTGCTCTGCGAATTACCAGGACGACCTTTTTACCACATTTTAGGTGATGCCCGTACCCTATACAACAAATGCTGGAAACGCCTATTTCTCCACTTCGCTCAAGGTGTCATACCCCTAGAAAGAATCTGGAAAGAAGAAATCGCAGTCATGGAAGCTGCAAAAGCAGGAAGGGAAGACTTAACTGACTTAGCAGATGCAATCGGCAAATATGTCACTCAAAGTAACTCCATAGAAATGATGCGACGATTAGACCACATTGTTCAAAGTATATTTGCCCGTGGAAATGGAATTTTATTATTTCCAGAAGGTAGATTAGGGGATAGGGAAGGTCAATTATTCCCCCTCAAACGTGGTGCTGTCATCTATGCGTTACGTTCTGGAGTCCCTATTGTTCCCGTAGCATTGATTGGTACTCAAGATTTGTACTTCCGCAAAAAATTAACAATTAAATTTGGCGAACCATTAACTTTTCCCCAATCTCGCAGACCAAAGGCAAAGGAAGCACAGGCGGTAGCAGATGCACTGCAAACATCACTGATAGATTTATTACCCCAAGACTATCAGGAACCAGATGAACCCAAACCCCTAAGACAGTTCCTCAATCATATGTTTTGGTAACACTAATAACTACAAAAACAAAAAACTTAAGCATTACTGCTTAAGCAATGACTCAATTAAACTAGGAGCTGCCTAATTAATTTATTACACTAGTTGGCTAGTAGAAATATCTACAGTTATCAAAAAAACTTAGTAACGATTTCTCCGACCACCAGAGGATGAACCTCTATTCTCTTCTCTGGGTTTAGCCTTATTGACTCTCAGATCCCGTCCCATCCATTCAGCACCATCAAGTGCTTCAATGGCAGCAGCTTCTTCTGTCTCATCATTCATTTCAACAAAAGCAAAACCACGCGGACGACCAGTATCGCGATCGGTTGGTAAGTGGACTCTTTTCACAGAACCATACTCTGCGAAAACAGAATTAAGATCATCTTGTGTAACTTCGTAAGAAAGATTACCTATATAAATGGACATATATTGTCTCCAAAATCATCACAATCATTGGTCTGTAGAGATTTAGATTTCGGAGATAAGTCTTTGAATACCAAAAGGGTCAAACCTATCAATACTGAAAACAAACACCGTCGCCTAATTAACTCTCGCAAACCATTATTACACAATATTTACTTATTGGGATAAAACTTTAGAAATATTTTACATAATTTATTTGTGTTGGGTATCGTGAGTGTTTTTTTGTAGGGTAATACAATTTTACACCAATTTCATTTAGCTAGGCTACGCTCATGAAGATTAACTCGCTACGCTCAAAGTCCGAAGGAAAAGGGAAGAAGGAAAAGCAAAGCAACTCTAAACACTAAACAAAAATGTTTTCCTCTTGCTTCCCTTCGAGCTTTTGGGTTGAAAAATGAGCGAATTCGAGATGTTAAGTCCCCCACCAAAATTAAAAATTTGATGGTCTACAATTTGGTGGTGGGGTCAAGAAGAGACGCACCAGACGCACCAGACGCACCAGACGCACCAGACACCAATGTGGTGGGGGCTTGAGGTGCCCACCAATCGGGAGCCATCAAATCGCCGATTTTGATGGGGGAGGAGGACCCTTGGGGCTTATCGCCCCGGACACGGGGCACCGGACACAGAGTGCTCCACGTCCGGTGTGTCCCCGCTTAAGCGCGTCATCCGGTTGAAATCCCCCACCAATATCCAAATCTGAACTAAAGGTTTGACTACCGTTTTGCCAATTTCTTCGCCATCTTCCGCAGACGAATTGACTCAGGAGTGACTTCCACCAATTCATCTGGTCCAATGTACTCTAAAGCACGTTCCAGACTCATTTCCACTGGTGATTGTAACTGTACTAATTCATCACCAGTAGCCGAACGATGGTTAGTTAACTGCTTAGTTTTGCAAACATTTAAATCCAAATCTTGGGGACGGTTGTGTTCGCCGATAATCATACCCTTGTATACTTTTGTACCGGGAGTGATAAAGAATACCCCTCTATTCTCAGCATTCTTGAGAGCATAGAAGGTAGCGACACCTTCTTCAAAAGCAATCAGTACACCCTTATTACGGGATTCAATATCGCCAATGAGTGGACGATAGTCGAGGAAACTGTGATTCATAATTCCCTCACCCTTCGTCATGCGGATAAACTCTCCACGGAAACCAATTAAACCCCGGGCGGGAATCACAAATTCTAACTGGGAGCGTCCATTCACACCCACTTGCATATTTTGCATTTCCGCCTTACGTTGTCCAAGACGTTCTATACAACTACCTACGGCATCTTCAGGAACGTCTAGTACCAAAAGTTCATAAGGTTCACATGGTTGTCCGTTAACTTCTCGGTAAATTACCTGGGGTTGGGATACTTGGAACTCATAGCCTTCCCGGCGCATGGTTTCAATTAAAATACCCAAGTGTAGTTCCCCACGACCGGATACCAGGAACTTATCAGGGGAATCAGTCTCTTCTAACCGCAGAGCGACATTCGTTTCTAATTCCCGGAACAAGCGATCGCGTACTTGTCTGGATGTAACAAATTTACCTTCTTTCCCGGCAAAGGGCGAATCATTAATCCAGAAGGTCATTTGTAATGTGGGTTCATCAACTTTAATTAGGGGTAAAGCCTGGGGTTCATTGGGACAGGTAATGGTTTCCCCAATATTGGCATCCGCAAACCCAGCTACCGCCACAATGTAACCGGCGGATGCTGATTCCATTTCTACCCGCTTTAACCCTTCAAAGCCCATCAACTTAGTGATTTTAGCTTTGATGATTTCACCCTTTTCATTCACCAATGCCGCTTGCTGTCCAGCGTGGATAGTACCGTTGTGAATCCTACCAATGACAATCCGTCCCAGGTATTCAGAATAATCTAGGGTAGTAACTTGCAATTGCAAAGGTTTATCTGGATCACCTACTGGGGGTGGAACATGGCGAAGAATTGCCTGAAACAGGGGTTGCATATCCTTTGGTTCTTCTTCCAAGTCCTCTTTGGCATAACCAGAAAGACCGGAAGCAAATAGGTAAGGAAAATCACACTGATCATCATCTGCCCCTAGTTCCAAGAACAGATCCAATACCTTGTCCACTGCACCGTGGGGATCGGCCTGGGGGCGGTCAATTTTGTTGACCACAACAATGGGGCGCAGTCCTTTTTCCAGTGCTTTTTTTAACACAAATCTGGTTTGGGGCATGGGACCTTCATTGGCATCCACAATCAGGATGCAACCGTCTACCATACCTAATACCCGTTCCACCTCACC
This sequence comes from Calothrix sp. MO_167.B12, assembly GCA_030066045.1. Classification (GTDB taxonomy): domain Bacteria; phylum Cyanobacteriota; class Cyanobacteriia; order Cyanobacteriales; family Nostocaceae; genus Calothrix_A. The sequence goes on along the minus strand of JASJCJ010000103.1, from coordinate 6,615 downwards.
ACCAAAGTCGGCGTGTCCGGGGGTATCTACAATATTGATCAGCGTGTCTTGATATTTGACGGCGGTATTCTTAGATAAGATAGTAATTCCTCGCTCCCTCTCAAGGGCGTTAGAATCCATAACGCAGTCCGGAACGTCTTCCCCTTCACGGAAAATCCCGGATTGTTTGAGGAGGGCATCAACGAGGGTTGTTTTGCCATGGTCTACGTGGGCGATAATGGCGACGTTACGGATAGGGAGCGTCATAAGCGCGTTCCAATAGTGCGGTTTATATAACTTTACATTTTTGGCTGTATTTCTTTAACAGAATTTCGGGGTTTTGGAGAATTCTGTAAACAAGCCTTAATAATTGTATCTTACTCGTTAAGATTAGTGCAGTTTATTTAGAACAAAGGAGAGGAGGAGTGGGGGAGTGGGGGAGTGGGGGAGTGGGGGAGTGGGGGAGTGAAGGAGTGGGGGAGTGAAGGAGTGAAGGAGTGAAGGAGTGGGGGAGTGAAGGAGTGGGGGAGTTAAACTGTCAACTGTCAACTGTCAACTGTCAACTGTCAACTAACAACTAACAACTAACAACTAACAACCATCATCACTCTTGCAAAAATTCCGCAAAATTGAATATCCGTAGGACACTAGAGAAAAGTCTTGAGGCGGCGAATGCTGCAAACGGAGAAGGAGGATTTATGCGTGCAGTACTGATGGCAGGAGGTTCGGGAACCAGGTTGCGTCCATTAACTTGTGATTTACCGAAACCGATGGTGCCTATCTTAAATCGACCAATTGCGGAGCATATTATTAATCTTCTGAAACGCCATCACATTACAGAAATTGTTGCTACATTACATTATTTACCAGATGCTTTGCGGGATTACTTTCAGGATGGGAAGGATTTCGGCGTACAGATGACTTACTCTGTGGAAGAGGAACAACCCCTAGGAACAGCTGGCTGTGTTAAGAATACCTCAGAACTTCTCAATCAAACCTTTTTAGTAATTAGTGGTGATAGTATTACAGATTTTGATCTGACGGCAGCAATTGAATTTCATAAACAAAAAAAATCAAAAGCAACTTTAATTTTGACCCGTGTTCCCAATCCCATTGATTTTGGGGTGGTAATTACAGATGAGGAACAGCGGATTACTAGATTTCTAGAAAAACCTTCAACTAGTGAAATTTTTTCAGATACGGTAAATACAGGTGCTTATATTTTAGAACCAGAGGTTTTGGAGTATTTGCCAGAAAACACAGAATCAGATTTTTCTAAAGATTTATTTCCTTTACTACTGGCAAAAGGAGAACCAATGTATGGTTACGTTGCCCAAGGCTACTGGTGCGATGTCGGTCATTTGGATGCCTATCGGGAAGCTCAATATGATGCTTTGGAACAAAAGGTAAAACTGGACTTTCCCTATGCACAAGTTGCTCCTGGGATATGGGTGGGTCAAAATACTCACATTGCCAATCTGAAAAATATCCAAGCACCGGCAGTTATTGGTGATAATTGTCGCATAGGAGCGAGGGTACAAATTGAGGCAGGGACGGTAGTTGGTGACAATGTTACCATCGGTGCGGATGCCACCCTGAAGCGACCTATTATTTGGAATGGGGCAATTATTGGGGAAGAGGCTGAACTAGCTGCCTGTGTCATTGCCCGGGGAACCCGTGTCGATCGCCGCGCCCATGTATTAGAAGCAGCTGTGGTTGGTTCGTTATCTACGGTGGGAGAAGAGGCTAAAATTAGCACAGGTGTACGGGTTTGGCCCAGTAAAAAAATTGAGTCTGGTGCCACCCTGAATATTAATTTAATTTGGGGTCACACTGCCCAACGTAATTTATTTGGGCAACGGGGGGTGCAAGGCTTGGCAAATATTGATATTACCCCAGAGTTTGCCGTCAAGTTGGGGGCTGCCTATGGTTCGACTTTAAAACCCGGTTCCCAGGTGAGTGTTTCTCGGGATCAACGCAATGTTTCCCGGATGGTGACGCGATCGCTCATTGCTGGTTTAATGTCTGTGGGAGTGGATGTACAAAATTTAGATGCTACGGCTATCCCCATTTCCCGTACCGTGATTCCTACCATGTCCGTAGTTGGGGGAATTCACGTCCGGGTACATCCCCATCGCCCAGATTATATCTTAATTGAGTTTATGGATGGTAAGGGTATTAATATTTCCAAGGCTCTAGAAAAGAAAATTGAGGGTGCCTATTTTAAAGAAGATATGCGGCGATCGCAAATTCATGAAATTGGTGATGTGGCATACCCAACCCAAGCTGTTGATGACTATTGCACTGCTTTTGAGCAATTATTACAAATTGATACCATTCGCCATAGTCGTGCCAAAGTGGTAATTGACTATGTTTATGCCGTATCCGGGGCTGTATTACCACAAATGTTAGACAAGTTTGGCGCGGATGCGGTGGTACTCAATGCTAGCCTAAATAAAACTGCCGTATCTACCATTGAGCGAGAAGATTTATTAAATCAATTGGGTCATGTAGTAGAAGCACTCAAGGCAACTTTTGGGGTGCAAGTATCGGCAAATGGAGAACAACTAATTTTAGTTGATGAATCAGGAATGCCCATCCGTGGAGAAATGCTCACAGCCATGATGGTTGATATGGTACTCACATCCCATCCCCGGGGTTCCGTGGTAGTTCCTGTACACGCCAGCAGCGCAGTGGAACAAATTGCCCGTCGCCATGATGCCAAAGTCATTCGCACCAAAGTCAACCCCACAGCCTTAATGGAAGCCTCCCAGAAAAATCCCAATGTGGTGTTGGGCGGTAGTGGAGAAACTGGCTTTATTTTTCCCCAACTGCACCCAGGATTTGATTCCATGTTCTGTATTGCCAAACTAATCGAAATGTTGACAATCCAAGAGCGATCTCTAGTTTCCGCCCGTTCAGAGTTACCTCGCGTTATTTATAAAAGTTATACCATTCGTTGTCCTTGGCGAGTTAAGGGGGCACTCATGCGTTACCTAGTAGATACCCATCCCGTCGAAAACCTAGATTTAAAAGATGGGGTGAAAATCTATCAACCATACAGTGATAATTGGGTATTAGTACTACCAGATGCTAGCGAGCCAGTAGTTCATTTGTATGCCAATAGTAGCGATCGCGATTGGGTAGAAGAATCATTGCGAGATTATCGTCAAAGGGTGCAAGCTTTTGTGGTCAGGGAACAGGAACAGGCTATGGCTGAAGTCTGAGAAGAGGAGTTCGGAGTTCGGAGTTCGGAGTTCGGAGTTCGGAGTTCGGAGTTCGGAGTTCGGAGTAGGGGAGTGAAGGAGGGAAGGAGGGAAGGAGGTGAAACTGTTCCCTGTTCCCTACCCCACCAACTTATAACTTGCAGCATTCTCAATTAGCCCAAATGTCTGCCTAGGAATTAATTCCCTTTTCTTAAAGAGAAAGTCTGATAAATCAGACTGGGTAAGGTCTGAGAATGCGTTTCAACTGATAACTTGCACCATTCAAGGGCAAGAGCCAGAGGCTCTATATTCTACTTACCAGGCTGAGCCTGGTAACGAGGGGAAAGGAGGCGGAGCCTCCTGTTATCGGAGTTGGTGCAAGTTGTTAGAGTTAGACCAAAGGGCTTTTACAACTAACGCTGCGCTATGCGAACAGCAAGCCCTACCGATTGTGACAGTACTGGGTGCGGAATGTGGGATACAATTTAATTCGTTGTTTGAATCCTCTGACTTGAGGCAGAACTATGGCAACCCGATTTGATTGTTGAATCACTCGTAGAGATAGGGAACTCTTAACAGGGAAGAAGGAATAAAAGTGTACTGAGTTTTGTTCAAAAATCAAATAGGAGTCCTATATATATTTACCATTGAGTTATATTACCTGTTGCCTGTTGCCTGTTGCCTGTTGCCTGTTGCCTGTTGCCTGTTGCCTGACTCTTACTTATTACTTATTACTTATTACTTATTCTTCTTGGTGATGCTATACAGACGATTTGGACGCACAGAATTACAAATGCCGGTTTTCTCCTGTGGGGGGATGAGATACCAATATAAATGGCAGGATGTACCCCAGGAGGAAGTTCCCCTCGACAACCAGGCAAATCTGGAAGCAACTATTCGCCATGCTGTTGAACTGGGAATTAATCATATTGAAACCGCTCGCGGTTATGGTAGTTCTGAGATGCAGTTGGGACAAATTCTACCTCAGCTTCCCCGGGAGGAGTTAATTGTACAAACCAAAGTATCTCCCAAGGCAGATGCCAAGGAGTTTGAACGAGAGTTTGCCAAATCTCTAGGATATCTACAACTTGATTACGTAGATTTACTAGGTTTACATGGTATTAATAATGCTGAAATATTAGAATACTGCATCCGTCCTGGTGGCTGTTTGGATGTTGCCAAGAAACTACAATCCCAAGGTAAGGTAAGATTTATTGGCTTTTCGACTCACGGTGCTACAGACACTATTATCCAAACCATTAATACTAATCAATTTGATTATGTGAATCTGCACTGGTATTACATTAATCAAGATAATTGGGCAGCCATTGAAGCTGCAACTCGCCATGATATGGGTGTATTTATTATTAGCCCTTCAGATAAAGGAGGAAAGCTATATAACCCACCACAAAAGTTGGTAGAATTGTGCGCTCCCTTAAGTCCTATGGTGTTTAATGACCTATTTTGTCTGAGTCATCCCCAGGTAAGTACCCTCAGCTTAGGTGCAGCTAAACCCAGTGACTTTGATGAACACCTGAAAACCTTAGAACTATTGGATGATGCATCTGCAATATTACCTCCCATTTTGGCACGATTAGAAGCACAAGCGATCGCAACCCTGGGGAAAGATTGGGTAAAAACTTGGCAAGTTGGCTTACCCCAGTATCACCAAACTCCGGGAAATGTAAATATTCCCAGGATTTTATGGTTGAGAAATCTGGCTGTTGCCTATGATTTACTAGACTATGCCAAGATGCGGTACAACCTATTGGGTAATGGGAGTCACTGGTTCCCTGGCGAACAAGCAGGGGAAGTTGATACATTAGATTTACGACAGTGTCTTAGCCAAAGTCCCTATGCAGACATAATCCCTCATTTACTTAGGGAAACACATGAAATGCTTGCAGGTCAAGAAGTACAGCGGTTATCTGGGAGTTAATTGACCTGAGTTCGGTGTTAGGAGTTCGGTGTTAGGAGTTAATCTTTGCCGCTGACATCAGCATGATAAAAAATATCAGCGAAACAAATTTAATTCGCGAGAAATTCTCGCGAATCAGTTTTTTGTCCAAAGTCCCTAATTATTACCTGTAGGGTTATCTTTAATCCGATTGTACTGCGATCGCGGAATTAATTGTTCCCATACCGTATTATCATAATTGTTGGGCTTAGGAATACTTTGATTGGTAATTGGACGGGAATAATTTGTAGATGGTGATGTAACCTTGGGTAATGGCTGCATCGGCATCTGTGATTGATTCTTCAACCCTGGTTGCATATAACCAGCACTCGATTGCTGTTGGGTAGTATTCCAGTTAATTGCAGGATTGGGTTGGCTATAATTTGTCCTAAATTGCTGATTCACCGGAATGTTGGTGAGGTTATTATTGGGCTGTTGATTGGTTAATTGGGGTTGGATATAACCTGGATTAACACTGGTATTTGGCTGTTGTTTGATTTGAGGTGGTTGGGTATAACTGGTAACCCTAGGTAAATTGCTTACTCCTGGGGATGGGGAGCTAGTATTGTTGGTTGCAGGTTGATTTGGTGGATTGTTAATACCGAAGTTATTTTCTAATTTTGTTGTTGAGGAACTCCTTGGGCTAGACTGGAGTGATTTTTTGATAGCTGTTTGTAATGGGCTAGTAATAGGGGTATTTATATCGGTATTATTTTTAGTATTTAACCCTACTCCCAGAATAGGGACAGGTGCTGTTACTTGGGGATTGAGATAGTTCCAGGAAAAGGAATTTTTACCCAACAAATTATTCCCTCTTAAGAGATTTTCTGTCTGTGTCAAAAAGGGATTTTCCGTTTGCATCTGGGGTTGGGGATTCGTTCCTAGGATATTGGTGTCTAATTTTGTTTTATTCGTAGGATTTTTTGGCTTGTTACTTAACGTGTCCAACCCAATTGTTTTATTACCCTTCTGAGTTTTGGAAGTGGTTCTTGTAACTGTGGACAATACATCAGTCTTTGCCCGATTGCGATCATTTAAAATCACTGGCAGGTTATCAATATCAGCCACATCAAACCTATCTGCATCAGAAATTGAATATTCATCTGATTCAGATGAATTTACTGATTGTTGTTGCCATTTACTCAAAAAATCTGGGTTAGTCCAATATTCATACACTCCCATACCCACCACAGCTAAAAAAATAGCTGTTCCCCAAAAACTAGGTCTGGCTAAATTCCATAACCGGGCTTTGAGGTAACGTAAATAAGCAGGGGGGTAATGACGGGACATAGGCACAAATAGAAGATTATAAGTTACTGGAGAATACGTATTTCCGGTACATAAGACCTATACAAAACTAGGTATAACTAGACTTTTGCTGCTTACTTCTTGCTTCAACCAAGGGAGACGGCTCCTTCTTGTCCACAAGCAATTCACTGTCTACCTGACAGCATTCTTCACGCCAGTTGCAAC
>JASJCJ010000102.1 GCA_030066045.1 Calothrix sp. MO_167.B12 | reverse complement strand
AGAAGATAGTGAGTACTCACTATCTTCTACGTAAGTAATTGTACTAGTATCGATTATGGTTTTGACCAAACTTAACAAAAAAAATATATTATTATTTTTTATCGGCTATAGGAAAATTGGTCAACATAAAATTCTCTCTCTAGTGATTAAGAATTAACACATATCTTGTCCCATCTCAATTAGGGTAAGGTGAGTATTAAATAGAGTTACGATACTATCAGGTTTCTAGCTCTGTTGCATCAAGGATAATTTTGTGGTGCAAGATGTGAATGATGAAACTTCTGGTTATGGGAAAAAATAATTAACCAAAATGCCGATCGCTTTGAGTTTATATTGTTATAGAAATTACTAATGGGGATGATCAGACAAATATGGCTTGGTGGGCTAATTGTGTGTTTGTTATTACTATTTTGTGGAGGGGCAAGGGCTGGGGAGTTAAGTGAAAGATTACATAACTTTCCCCAATGGGAAAAGATCAGCTCCCTTCAGCCAGCTAAGGGAGATTTGGTCTACCCAGATTGGATGTTGGGTGAGTGGCAAGTAACAACTACATTGGTGGACTTAGTTGCACCTTTAGCGCCGGAGATTGTTACCCCTGGTTTTACAAGTAATCGCCAATATTTAAATGTGCCTGTAAAGTTTCATGTCAAATTTATTCGCCAACAACCTATGCCTGAATTACCTAATGTAGTTGCAGATAGGAGTTTTAATGGCTTGAATTTGGCGAGGGCTTATTTAGGGAATGAGGCTGTAATAGCTGTGAAAACAGATCCCAATTCACCCAACCGTCAGGTTACATTTTTACGGGGAGAGCGTCAGCTAGTATCCATTGTCACTGACCGTGGTGTGGAAATAACCCCAGATGGTAAATTTATTGCCTCAAAAGCCTTTCAACAGCTATTTAGAGGGGGAAATCGCCCCTATTTTAATTCAGTAGAATCAACTACTGCTTATAGCAAATTATCTACCAGTAATCCAGCGATCGCAGCAGAGCAAGTGACTGCTGTTTATTTATCACCCCAAGATCCAGATTACTTTAAGGCTGGTGTTCATCCCGTTGCTCTTTATCGCTATCGTTTACAGTTTTTCCGTGCCGATTGAGGTTAGGGTATTTTTCTGTTCATGATTTTCTAACCTACTATGTTTAATGAGGAAGCACCCTGATGATGACTTTTTATTCGCCCACTAATATTAAGTAATCGGCAAATCCTTCAACTACACTATTGGCTTCTGCTGGTGACAGTTTACCTCTATATACGCCAATGACAATATTATGCAGGGTTTTGACAATCGCCACACCTCCTTGTGGATTCTTTCCATAAATACTCCGTTCATTGGATTTACGAGTAAAGTAATCAACTCCACCAACATGAATACCATGATGACGAATGTCTGATGGATCTTCAAAAGCTCTAACGAGGGACTGGATTTCTGGAAAATTTACATCAAACCCTGGTGAAGTTGCTTTGGAAGTACCATCATGTCCAAAAATCGCAGCTCGATCCATCCCAAATCCAACGAGATTTTTATCAATATATCCTTGCCAGGAAGTCATAATCCATTTCCTTCAAAACTAGCGACATAGTGGTAATCAGTTAAATGCAATACGCCTGATGGGAGTTAAAAATTCACCAGAACATCCGCGCCGAGGAAGCCCCTGGCTTTAGACATGGGGGTAAGGCGCGGGCGAATAAATTCGCCGTCCCCCTTGCGGGGTTAGATAAGTAGAGGAGTAGTACTTATCTACTTCCCTGTATGCCGGGAATCGCCTTGCTACTCCAGTAAAGTTAGCTAAGTGCTTCGCACACGCTGCGCGAACGACAATGTTTAAGGTCGGTACTTTCCGAACAGCACTGGTTTAACCCCCTTAAGCCTGTTTAATCGTTCAGTTCTAGAGCAAGGAACTAGCTACGCATCCCTTGGTAGGTCTTTAACTCTTGCCTTAAACGTAGTACGCTTGCGTACTTAGTCTGGTCAGGTTAAGGCTACCTCAAGCCCCGCCTTTAGGCGTGGGGTTCCTGACATCAGCCGTAAATCCCTATGTATTTAAATCAATTGCACCCTAATTTAATTTGACTGTGTCTTGGTCATATCAAACCATTGAGTAGCAAAACTTAACAATTGATGAGTAGATACTATTTTCCACAGGTATCCGTGCTTTGGTAGACTTTAAAATTGACACCGCTGTGCAGATAAAGACGCAAAGCCAAGCAATTGAGAGGGCAGACTCTGTGGAAAATACAATTGGGTTAGAGATTATTGAAGTCGTTGAGCAAGCTGCAATTGCTTCTGCTCGTTGGATGGGTAAAGGTGAGAAAAATACAGCCGATCAAGTGGCTGTAGAAGCCATGCGGGAGCGGATGAATAAAATCTATATGCGTGGTCGCATTGTGATTGGAGAAGGGGAACGGGATGACGCTCCCATGCTCTACATTGGCGAAGAAGTTGGTATTTGTAGCCGTCCAGATGCAAAAGATTTCTGTAACCCAGAAGAGTTAATTGAAATTGATATTGCCGTTGACCCCTGTGAAGGTACTAACCTGGTAGCATATGGTCAACCCGGTTCTATGGCTGTATTGGCAATTTCCGAAAAAGGCGGTTTGTTTGAGGCTCCTGACTTCTACATGAAGAAGTTAGCAGCTCCTCCAGCAGCTAAGGGTAAAGTAGATATTAATAAGTCTGCCACAGAAAACCTGAAGATTTTGGCGGAGTGTTTGGACCGCTCCATTGAAGAGTTGGTGGTGGTAGTAATGAAACGCGATCGCCACAATGATTTAATTAAGGAAATTCGCCAAGCTGGTGCTAGAGTTCAACTTATTTCCGATGGTGATGTCGGGGCAGCTTTATCCTGTGGCTTCGGTGGTACTAATATCCACTGTTTGATGGGCATTGGTGCAGCTCCTGAAGGGGTAATATCTGCGGCGGCAATGCGAGCCTTAGGTGGACATTTCCAAGGTCAATTAATTTACGATCCAGAAATTGTCAAAACAGGTTTGATTGGCGAAAGCAAGCAAGCTAACCTAGATCGCTTGAAGTCTATGAACATCAACGACCCAGATAAAGTTTACAATGCAGAAGAATTAGCATCTGGAGAAACCGTATTGTTTGCTGGTTGTGGTATTACTTCCGGAAACTTGATGCAAGGGGTGCGTTTCTTCCACGGAGGAGCGAGAACCCAAAGTTTGGTAATTTCCAACCAGTCAAACACTGCTCGGTTTGTGGATACCATACATATGCTCGAGGAACCCGAGTATTTACAACTTCACTAATTGTTAGTCAATTAGTCATTAGTCATTAGGTCCCGATAATTACTAATTCATAATTCATAATTATTTGGGTACAAGCTCTCGCTAAATTTTCACTTTTGCGCGGTCTTCCATTAGTGGCGGGTTCAAGCCCCCCACTAATTACTTTGACTAATGGCTATTTTTAGAGGGAGAAGAGCAATACAAAAGTTTACTCCCCATATCCGTAAAATAAATCTAAGATCGAAAATTCAGAATTGTTTGATAAATATGCATATAGCAGTGGTGGGGTTAAGTCATAAAACCGCCTCAGTAGAAGTCCGCGAAAAACTGAGTATTCCAGAACCCCAGTTAGAAAACGCGATCGCTCAACTCACCAACTATCCCCACATTAAAGAAGCGGCTATTCTCAGTACTTGTAACCGTTTAGAAATCTATATTGTTACGGAAAGCACCGAGCAGGGTATTTGGGAAGTAATCCAGTTTTTAGTAGAACACAGTAAATTAGGTTCGCCAATTTTGCGTCCTCATTTGTTTATTTTGCTACACCATGATGCAATTATGCATTTGATGCGGGTAGCTGCTGGTTTAGACAGCTTGGTGTTGGGAGAAGGACAAATTCTGGCTCAGGTGAAAACTACTCACAAACTGGGACAGCAATACAGTGGGATTAAAACTATTCTGAATCGATTATTTAAACAAGCTATTACTGCCGGTAAGCGGGTGCGTACTGAAACTAGCATTGGTACTGGTGCAGTGTCCATTAGTTCTGCTGCGGTGGAATTGGCACACATGAAAGTGGAAAATATTGCTACTTGTCATGTGGCAATTCTCGGCGCTGGGAAAATGTCGCGGTTATTGGTACAACACCTGATAGCTAAAGGTGCCGGTAAAATTAGTATTTTAAATCGCTCTGTAAGAAGGGCAGAAGACTTAGCAAAAAGGTTTGCAGAACACCCTATTCAGGTTCATTCCCTCTCGGAAATGTTATCTGTAATTCCCGAGAGTGATGTGGTGTTTACTAGTACATCTGCCACAGAACCAATTCTGGACCGCAGCAAACTAGAACCGATTGTTTGTACCACTCGGGGCTTAATGTTATTTGATATTTCCGTACCCCGTAACGTCCATACAGATGTGAATGAATTATCATATATCAAGGCATTTAATGTGGACGATTTAAAAGCGGTGGTGGCACAAAACCAAGAAAGTCGGCGTAAAATGGCTCAGGAAGCCGAAGGGTTATTGGAAGAGGAAGTAGAGGCCTTTGACTTGTGGTGGCGATCGTTAGAAACTGTTTCTACCATTAGTTGTCTACGCCATAAAATTGAAACTATCCGGGAACAAGAGTTAGAGAAGGCTTTATCTCGTTTGGGTACAGAATTTGGCGATAAACAGCAAGAGGTAATTGAAGCCTTAACCAAGGGGATTGTTAACAAAATTTTACACGACCCAATGGTACAGTTGCGAGGACAACAAGATGTGGAAGCCAGACGTAGTTGTATGGAAGCTCTGCAAATGTTGTTTAACTTAGATGTAGAAACGGTGTAGTTAGAGGAGTTGTTGGTTGACGGTTGACGGTTGACGGTTGACGGTTGACAGTTTTCATGTAGGTTGGGTTGAAGAATGAAACCCAACGATAGCAATGCTTCCGTTGGGTTACGCTATCGCTAACCCAACCTACAACAATTACTAACAACTATCAACTAACAACTAACAACTATCAACTAACAACTATCAACTAACAACCATCACTCCTGATGTATAAAAGATGAAACGGTGGTTTTGGAACCGAATTTTACGAGCATTCGCCCTACTGTTGGGTTGTTGGCTATTATTTGATCTAGCCTCCCACCTGATAGGAGAAATTTTCTGGTTTGCGGAAGTTGGGTATTTGTCAGAATATTTATGGCGTTTGGTGACACAATTTGGGTTGTGGGCGATCGCTTTTTTGACCTCAATTGGCTTTTTGTTTGCTAATTTAGCCATCGCCCATCGTTTCCAATACCCCCATCAGCCACAGGGGATATGGTATGAGAAAGAAAAAAAGAGCAAGAATTATCGACGTATTCCCCATTCTCCCAATTTTCTAGTTAGCAATGCTTCCAGGAGTGTTGCAACAACTCATCCCCATCGCCCCAGTACTCATACCACCATTGATTTACCTTTTTTGTTACCAATTGTTATCGTTTTAAGCTTGATGGTAGCAGGGGCGGTAGTGTATAACAGCTTTCAAGTAATTAGTTTTTGGTATCCGAGCTTACAATTACCCAATACTTCCTGGGAATTATCATCCTTGTTACAGTCATTTTGGCAATTGTGGCAAGAACAACCTGTAACCATTCCCTTGACCAAGTTAGGCGCACTACTGGTATTAACTAGTGCAATTATAATTAATTATCAATTTTGTTTAAGAGCGATTGCTGTATTCGTTAGTTTGTTATTTGCCTTTCTGCTTTCAGCCAGATGGGATCAAATTTTACAATACTTTAACAGTACTAGTTTCCATCGCCCCGAACCATTATTTAACCAAGATATTAGTATTTATGTCTTTTCCCTACCAGTTTGGGAAATTTTAGCATCTTGGTTTTTGGGTTTGTTTTTTTTGGGAATAACAGCAGTAGCAATCATTTATTTACGATCTGCTAATAGTTTAAGTGAAGGTAGATTTCCCGGCTTTTCTGTGCCCCAAAGATTACACCTCAACGCCTTGGCTGGCTTACTAATGCTAGCGGTAGGGATGCTTTATTGGTTGCTGCGTTACGAGCTTTTATATTCTACTAAGGGAGTTAACTACGGTGCTAGTTATATAGCGGTGAAGGTGCAGCTACCAATTTATACAGGGTTAAGTTTACTAGCATTAGCGATCGCAGTTTACTTGGTACTGCGAATGATATTCTTATCACGGATTACTAAATCCAAATTTAAACCCCTTCCTATTCCCCGTCAACTAGTTTATCTGCTCGTGATTTATGTATTAGTAGCAGCAGTGTCTGGGGAAATATTACCTACCATTGTTCACCATTTGATAGTTCAGCCCAATGAATTATTAAGGGAAGGTCCTTTCATTCAGCGTACCATTGCCCTGACACGGGAGGCATTTAACTTAGAGAAAATTGAAGCGCGAACCTTTAATCCCCAAGGGAAATTAACAGCAGATGACCTAGAGAAAAATCACCTGACAATTGACAATATTCGTCTGTGGGATACCCGTCCCCTCCTAGAAACCAACCGTCAGCTACAACAAATTAGACCTTACTACGAGTTTCCTGACGCTGACATTGACCGCTATACCCTGAAAAGTGACATTAGCAGTCCTGAAACAGAAAAGCAGCAAACCATCGTCGCTGCCAGGGAATTGGATTATGGTGATGTTCCTGACCAAGCCCAGACATGGATTAATAAACACTTAATTTATACCCACGGCTATGGGTTTACCCTGAGTCCAGTTAATACCGTTGCCCGTGGGGGATTACCATATTATTATGTCAAAGATATTGGTTCTGACATTACAGATCAATCTGGTTCATTGCAGATATCCGACCCGGCAATTCGAGCTAGTATTCCCATCGGTCACCCACGTATTTACTATGGGGAAATCAGTAATACCTACGTAATGACGGGAACCAGAACCAAAGAATTGGACTATCCCAGTGGCGCGGAGAACGTTTATAACGTCTACGATGGCCAGGGTGGGATTGCCATTGGTAGCTTTTGGCGACGGTTGCTATTTGCCGAATATCTCAAAGATTGGCAAATGCTGCTGACACGGAATTTTACCCCCCAAACCAAACTTTTATTTCGGCGTAATATTCGGGAAAGAGTACAAGCGATCGCACCCTTTTTACGATACGATAAAGACCCTTACCTAGTAGTCGCCCAGGGGGATGGAGTTAATACCAAAGGGGATTCAACCTACTTGTATTGGATTTTAGATGCCTATACAACTAGCGATCGCTATCCCTATTCTGACCCTGGTAAAAATAAATTTAATTATATCCGCAACTCAGTCAAAGTAGTAATTGATGCCTACAATGGCACAGTAAAATTCTACGTAGCTGACCCTTACGATCCGATTATTAATACCTTTGAAAAAATATTCCCCAAACTCTTCCAACCCCTAGAATCTTTACCAATTAGCTTGGGTACCCACATCCGCTACCCGGTGGATTTATTCAGCATCCAATCAGAAAGATTGCTGACTTATCACATGACAGATCCTCAGGTATTTTATAACCGAGAGGACTTGTGGAAAATACCTACAGAAATTTATGGAGGCAAAAGTCGTCCGGTAGAACCATACTACCTAATTATGAAATTGCCTACCGCTCAATCGGAAGAGTTTGTATTGCTGCTTCCCTTTACCCCTGTGCAAAGGATAAATTTAATTGCTTGGTTAGCAGCACGTTCCGATGGTAGGGAATACGGAAAATTATTGCTGTACGAATTTCCTAAACAAGAACTGGTGTATGGTATTCAGCAAATAGAAGCTTTGATTAACCAAGATCCCGAAATTTCCCAGAGGATTAGCCTGTGGAATCGGGAAGGCTCGCGGGTGATTCAAGGAAATTTGTTGGTAATTCCCATTGAACAATCCCTGCTTTATGTGGAACCTTTATATCTGGAAGCAGAGCAAAATAGTTTACCAACCTTAGCGAGAGTAATTGTGGCTTATGATAACCGCATTATTATGGCAAATTCCCTAAATCAAGCCCTAGAAGCTATTTTTAAACCAGAGACACCTTCCCAACCTGTGATTGTTAGTCCGGTACAGTAAAGAGAAGTAATAAGTAATAAGTAATAAGTAATAAGTTAGGACTTACGGAACTGGCATATTTTTTCTGTAGTCGATTGTGACACGCAGCTTTAGTTCTGTTATTGAAGAATGCTTAGCAGAAAACAATGTAGAATTACCCACTAAGCAGAAATCCCCCACCCAAAAAAATAAAAAGAGGAGTGCTGCATGGCTGATGATACTAGGTTCGACGATATTTATGATCGCCTAAATGAATTAACGCTTGATGTTACCAATCTGAAAATACAAGCGGGAACCATTGGCACAAGCCAGATGGCTATATCCCAGTTGTTAACCTTGACCACTGGGTTGGCTTCGGACATGAGGCAAGTAAAAGCTGACATTCGGGAGTTGAAAGCATCGAGCAGGAACACAGAAGCTAGTGTCAATGAGATATTGCGACTGCTGCGGGAAAAAAACCAGGATGAACAACCATGACTTCGTAGGGTGGGCAATGCCCACCTTACGCTTATTGAGAAGGTGCAAGATATGTGTATCCAAAGGTGATCTTGTTTGTTTCAATGAATATCCAAAACTCCCTTATCCCCATCTAAAGTTACTTCCACACCCACAGGTAAAGCTGCATTGGGAGCTTCATGACCAAAGGGTAAATTAGAGACAATGGGAATACCCAAATCTCCCAAGCGATCGCGCAATACTTCTTCTACACTAAAACTAGGCACATTCGCTGGCGGTTCGCAGCCAGTAAAACTACCTAAAGCAATACCCCCCACTTGGGACAAGGCACCATTCATACGCCACTGGGTAAGCATTCTATCAATGCGGTAGGGAGCCTCCATCACATCTTCAAAGGCGAGAATTACCCCCTCTAAACTTGGTTGGTGAGATGTACCCAAAAGGTGGGTGGCAACAGTGAGATTTCCAGGGAGCAATATCCCCCTTGCTGCACCCCCTCCCCAACCAGAACCTTCCAAGGGTGGAATTTGCTTGCCTTCCACATAGTCAAATAACCTCTGTTTTGACCATTCCGGCTCATTACTAATGGTAGTTAATACCGGAGCATGAACACCGACAACCCCAGTACCAGCCAAACTCCACAACAACGCAGTAATATCAGAAAAACCAATTAGCCATTTGGGATGGGAAATATTTCCTCCCCAATCCCATGCTTCTAAGAGCCGCGTACTACCAAAACCACCCCTGGCACAGAGAATACCCCGACATTCAGCATCTTTCCATGCATCTGCTAGGTGTTGGCGACGAGATTCATCTTTTCCAGCCAAATATCCCCATTTGTCATCTATCTCTGGAATGATTTCTACTTGATAACCTTGCGATCGCCAAACTTCCACACCCCGTTCAAAGGCTGTCATTTCTCGCAAACAGCCACTAGGAGCAATGACTCGCAGTAAGTCCCCTGGCTTTAGGGGTGGGGGAATAATTTTGTTACTCATGATTCCTCACTCCTCATTCATAATTCCTTTAGGGCGCAAGCATTGCGCCCCTACTAACTCCTCACTCCTCATTCCGAACTCCGAACTCCGAACTCCGAACTCTAAAATCTCCCCAAACCATTTTTCAAAGCGATCGCCCAATGCTTCTAGGGAAAATTCCGTTTCTGCTTGTTGGCGACATTGATGGCGGCTAATTTCATCTAAACGGGATACAGCCTCTACCAAACCAGGAATACTATCCGGCGTTACCAAGAACCCCGTTTCCCCATCCCGGACAATTTCTGCTGGTCCTCCCCGACGATAGGAAATTACAGGTACGCCACAGGCTAAAGCTTCTATGGCAACATTACCAAAAGCCTCTACCCAACGGTGAGTCATTAATAATGCCCGACATTCCCTGACAATTTTCTGCATTTCTGTAGTTGACAAAAATCCCATATACTCCATTGGTGCATGGGAATATTCTCGGCAAATTCGTTGCCAGTAAGACTTATCTTGGAGTTTGCCCATGATTTTTAAAGGGATATTTGTCTTTTGTGCTAATGCTACCGCATCTTCCAAACCCTTCTCTGGGGAAATGCGACCTATCCAGGCAAATTGCTGTTTTGGTTCGGGGCAAAAATCATATAAGTCTAAATCAATACCACTACTCAAATAGTAGATGGGCGGAGTTAACTCCGGAAAAGTAGCTGCCTGGGAATGAGTATAAAAACCAACAGTTCTGGGAAAATGTTTTGCCACTGGCAGGAGAATTTGGTCGAGGGCATCGGACAGGGAACCCATACTGATAAAGTGGGCAATAGGAACACTGAAAAAGGGTGTTAGGTATAAAGGCAACCAATCGTAAGCAAAATTAACAATTAGGTCATACTCATTTTGTACTTGACGTGCATATTCCCACATATTTGCCAGGAGGGAATTTTCTGGCATCATAATTGGGGTATTACGTTCCTGAGTTTGGGCAAAAGTTTGTGAATTACCAGGAATTTGTACTATGGGGATATGTTCCCAGGTAGAACCTGCTGGTGCAACCACCTGTAACTGATGACCCCGATTTAACATATGTTGGGCAATGTTATACAGAGTCAGTTCCACACCACCACCTAGTCCTGTACCCAAAGGTCCTACAGGGGTAGATACAAATAATAATTTCCAAGGTTTACTAGAAGCAATCATGTAATTTTATGTCGGCAATATGTAGATTTTGCGGCCCTGTGAACTTGCGAACTGATAGCTCAGTACCAATGGATGGTACTACAGTGGTTGTGCGATCGCTACCCTTGATTTATTTTGTATTAAGAAACACCTGTATACTGCTCGAATCTGTGACAATAGACTTTTGACTTTTGACTTGAAATTACCCCAATAGACGTAGGTTGGGTTGAGGAACGAAACCCAACATTTTCCTTACACCCAGTTGGGTTTCACTCCGTTCTACCCAACCTACGAATGAGTTTGAAAACACCCCCTAGTTGGCGTAGCCTGCGCTTGCGCTTAAAACACGTAGGGTGTGTCACCACGAAGTGTAACGCACCATCCGGTAATATGGCTCGGTGCTCCACCCGTCAATTTTGGGTTGGTGGAGTAGTAGGATATCTATGTTAGGTAGAGAATACACAAGCATCAACTAAAAGTAATGCCGTCTGACACTGCTCCTTTTTATGCTGGTTCAACCATCTCTGATGCTAGATATTTTATTGGTTATCAAGAACAACTTGATACTATCACTGCTCGTACTGTTGCTGCTCAACCTACTAGCCTTAATATAGTAGGAGACAAACGCACTGGTAAATCATCTCTGCTATATCACTTTTGTCAAACCTACGAACAAAAAATCGAAAGTAGAGGCAAAAATCCCCGTGACTATTTAGCTGTATATCTTTCTCTGGAACAGGGGAGTTGTCAGCACAAGTCTAGTTTTTATCGAGTTGTAGCAGAAGAATTGTGTCAAAATCTTAAACAAAGATATTCCTGGTTTGGTCAACCTAAAAGATTAATTCAAGCCTTGGAAGCTAATCACTTTGACACAGAAAGTTTTTCAAGTGCGATAGTGCAATTTCGAGATATTGGTATTTTACCGATTCTCTGTTTAGATAAAATTGAAGCTTTGTTTAAACATCCAGAAGAATTTAATGATGATTTTTATAATAACTTGCGGTCTTTAATGGATCGTAATGCGTTGATGTTGGTTATTGCTTCTGGGAAAAATCTCCAGGTTTACAGCCGCCAAAAAAGATTAACTTCTAGTTTTTTTAATGTCGGTCAAGTAATGATGTTACAAGGTTTTACAGACAATGAAGCACGGGATTTAGTACGTTTACCCCAAACCAATATTCCAGGTAGTCAAGCTGTTTTAAATGATAACGAACAGCAAGTAGCTTTAGAGTGGGGTGGAAAGAATCCTTATCTGTTGCAACTAGCAGGATTGTATCTTTGGGAAGCAAAACAATCTAATCAGGATATAAATTGGGCAAAAAAAAGTTTTGACCGTCAAGCTAGAGGGATATCAGCTAATCATAGTATCTGGCGTAAAAGTTTACTATTTTTGCAATGGGTGTTTTGGCGTTTACCTGTAAAATTAGGTCAAGCTGTTAAATTTATTGGTACTAAACTAGATGAGTTCTCAGCTTGGTTAATAGGAGTATTTATAGTCGGGGTCTTAATTTTAGCTGCTTTAGGAATATTAAATTGGGAAGTTGTAAAAAAAGCAGTCACAAAAGCTTTGGGTATAGGAGAATAGCTAATGTCTGGCTTGGGGAATTATATCAATGAATGCGCTCGTCTTCTCTACTGGATATATTTTAAACCCTATACTTTAAAGCAATGGTTGCAAGACATTCATCCTGACTTAAAACCTAATGATAATCCTTATCTTCAACTGAAACAATTTCCTAATAATAAGCCTTTGCGTCGCTACGCAGGACAAGTTTTTTGGTTAACCGCCATCACTCCTCAGTTAGCTGTTTTGCTTGTAGGTTTTATTTATGTCGTAACTGAAAAATCTTTTGCTTGGCTTCCTAGCGAAATGTTTTTAACTGGTTGGATTATTGGTCTGGTTATATCGCGATTTGGTTATGTTGTTTTTGGAAAAAAACTTTATTTTATCTTTCTGGGTATTTTTATAGTATTCATGGTTGCTACTCAATTCTTGGAAAATGTAGCATTAAGTGTATTAGGTGTATCATTTGGTGTAGCCTGTGGTGTAGCCTTTGGTGTAATACTTGGCGTAGCATTTGGCGTAGCATTTGGTGTAGTATTTGGTATATCATTTAGTGTATCATTTGGTGTAGGGGCTAGCGTAGTATCTGGCGTAGTGTATGGCGTAGTATGTGGCGCAGCACTGGGCATAGCATCTAGTGTAGTATTTGGTGCAGCACTGGGTGCAGCACTGGGCGTAGTATTAAGTGTAGCATTGGCTGTAGTATCTAAAATAGTATTAAGTGTAGCATTGGCTGTAGTGTTGGGTGTAGCATCTAGTGTAGCATCTAGTGTAGAATCTAGCGTATTAGTTCGTGCAGGATCTGGTGTAGCATTTGGCGTAGCATTGGGTGTAGCATTGGGTAACGTATCTTATGTAATACACGATGTAGGATTTGGTGTAGCATTTGGCGTAGGATTTGGTGTAGCATTTGTATTAGGAGTATTACGGGTTTATTTTTGGTTGCCAGAATTGTTGTGGGTAGGATGGCTGTTTTTATTCACACGTCAGGGCAGATTTTCATCAAGACTGCGTTACTTACCTCCCTATTTCGACCAATTAATTCATTTACCTCTACCTTTGATGGATACTATACTAGTCAAGGCATACCGTGAAAACCCCACCACAGCCCGTGAAACTATCGATTATCTAACTACCTCCACCAATCAACAGCAAGTTGCAGCAACAGCCATAGTTAATATCGTCTTAGATACCCTGGAACGTTGTCGCACTTTCCGTGACATTATTGCCATTACCGAGGAACTAGCTTGGATTCCTACTCCTTCCCCTCCCGAAATTGGTACAGTATTACCCCAGTTTCTCGATATTAGCCGCAGCGTCCAATCCGCAGACATGGCAACCTCTGTTTATCGCAAGGCGGAAATACTGAAAAATCCCATTAACTCTTTGAATCAGATGCTAAAGAGTTTTGCTTTTATTAAAAATCCCCGCGTTGCTACTGCTTCTAGTACTATCACCCAAAGATGGTTAAATATCCTCGAAACTGCACGACGCAACTTACAAGAACAAAGCCGTTATGCCCAAGAAATTCCTCAAGTTTACATTGCTGGGAATGCTTTAGACCCCGAAACTGCCCAAAATCGCTTCAAAGGCCGTCAAGACTTATTTCGGGAAATTGAAAACATTGCTTTAATGTCGCCCCCACCTACTCTATTACTCTATGGAGGCAGACGCACGGGTAAAACTTCCACTCTTCAATATCTACCCCAAAAAGTAGGCGGAGATTTAATTCCTTTACGGGTAGATGTTCAGGGAATTGCTGATGCAATCACTCTGCCCGGAGTAGCTAAATCTTTAGTTAAGCAAATAATAGATTCGGCTAGAATTTCCCGTAATCTTACCTTACCCCATCCCAATCAAGAAGAACTAAAAACTGAACCCTTTCCTACTTTGCGAAACTGGTTTACCACCATCGAACGCACTGCGCCAGGAAAAAGATTTTTGCTTTGTCTGGATGAATTTGAACGTCTTGAGGAAGTAATTGACGCTACCAAATCCCGCGCACCCCTGAACTTTTTGCGCCACGTTATCCAACATCGTTCTGCTTGGACGCTGCTTTTTAGCGGTTCTCATACTCTAGATGAAATGGAAACCTATTGGAGCGATTATCTTATTAGTACCCGTTACGTTCGTTTAACTTATTTAGAAAAGCCTGAAGCGGAAGAATTAATTATCCATCCCGTACCCGACTTTCCCGATATTTATCTTCCAGAAACCGTAGAACGAATTATTTATTGGACGCGCTGTCAACCCTATCTCGTACAGTTGCTCTGTTCTGAATTGGTAGACTATCTCAACCGAGAGCATCCTCAAAACGCTCTTAATATTAAAGCTAATCCCCAAGATGTCGATCGCATTATTCCCAAGGCTTTGATAAGTGGTAGTCCTTATTTTGATGAGTTATGGAAAAACACTCTCAACCAGCAGCAACGAGAATGTATTAGAAATTTTGTGGAAAAAGCTACCCCCACAGAAGAAAATCCTAAAGTTTGGACTAAACTAATTCAAAAAGAAATTTTAGAACATAACAACTCAGATGGAGTTCGTTTCCAAGTACCTTTAATTGAAAGAAGCATTATCCAGAAAATCGAAGAAGAACCGTAAGTGGCGTTTTAGTAGCAATCGAACAGAAAGTTACGCCCTTGGCTGAAGACTACACCGTTACCAATACTTGTCGGTTAAGCTCGTCACCCTCCCTATCCTCGTGATTTAAATGCTTGCGGATACTGGAAGCAATAATATAAGCAAGATTGACAGGTACAGCATTGCCAATTTGACGCATCGATTCACCCCAAGTACAGGGAAAATAATAATCATCGGGGAAAGTCTGCAACCTCGCTGCCTCCCGTACTGTAAAATAACGCACTTTCCCAGATGGTAAAGCAAGCATATTTTCTCCACCAGGAACACCATGCACACCAGCTTTCAATGTTTTTGCCGGTTCATCCAAGGGACTACCAGTGTGTCCTGGATAACTTCTCGCTCCGGTCATATAAACATGATTGGGTATGGATGCAGCTAGATCAACATTTTCAGGTGATGGGAAATCAGAAATAGCGTCCCGGACAGTACGCCAGGGAGCAGTTATGTTTCCTAACAAATTTGCTCCAAATCGTTCCAGACGCGATCGCAATTTTACTGGCATTTCTGGACGGTTATTACTAGAAATACCATGCTTTTCCCAATATTCACCCGTTACCCACTTGTGCCAAATTAGTGCTTCTTCGGTATGGGTTGGTTCGGGAAATAACCAATTAGGGTTTACATCAGAGCGGAAACCCACAATAAAAACTCGCTCCCGTTTTTGCGGTACGCCATAATTTGCTGCATTGAGCAACCTAAAATTAACATGATAACTAAGATAATCACTACTACCAGCGTTATGATGGTTTTCCAGCCTCCCTAAATGGTCAACCCAGGACTCATCAGGTTTAGACTGTAAATCTGGATGGGCAAGCTGTAAAGTAATATACTCAAAATAATTGATAAAATTCTTACGCAATAAACCCCGTACATTCTCAATCAGGAAAGCTCGAGGACGTAGTTCGCGCACCGCTTGAAAAAATAGGGGGAACATATCCCGCTCGTCAAGATGGGCACCGTGCCTACCACCAATGGAAAATGGTTGACAGGGAGGACCACCAGCCAGTAAATCTATTTCCCCATCAATCATAGAGTAATCAAAATCCGCCACGTCCATGTGATAGACGCACCAGTCATTAACAACTGAAACCCCTCGCTGTTGATTTTCCCGAATGGTGTTGCAGCTGTGCTTATCCCTTTCTACAAGTGCTAGATGATCAAAGCCAGCCATAGCAGTTCCTATAGCCAAACCACCAGCACCCGTAAATAACTCTACTGATTTCACGTTTTTTACCAAAAAATAGATTGGATACAAGCCCCCAAATTTATCCGTGGAGAAAAACAAAGGGTTCTATCGTTATTTCAAGCCTCCGGGCTTTAGACATGGGGTCAATCCAAAATCTAAAATCCAAAATCCAAAATTGAATGACTTACAAACAGATGTTTCGCTGATATACATACGAAAATACAACTACTACCATATCAGTTAAAATTATTAATATTTTTCCCCCTCGCGCCTACTTACAATAAGACCATGCATAATCTAGTTGCCCAAAAATCTTTCGGTCAAGACGCTTTTGATGTCATTGTTGTTGGCGCGGGTCATTCTGGTTGCGAAGCAGCTCTGGCAAGCGCCCGTCTTGGTTGTCGCACTTTACTATTAACCCTCAACTTAGACAAAATTGCTTGGCAACCTTGTAACCCCGCAGTGGGAGGACCGGCAAAATCCCAATTAACCCATGAAGTAGATGCCTTGGGTGGGGAAATTGGTAAAATGGCAGACCGCACATACCTGCAAAAACGGATTCTCAACTCTTCACGAGGCCCGGCGGTGTGGGCATTACGCGCCCAAACTGATAAGCGGGAATACGCGGCGGTAATGAAGTCCATTGTGGAAAACCAAGAAAATCTCAGCGTCCGGGAAGGGATGGTGACGGATTTGATTCTTGGTGATCATGACGAGGTGGTTGGTGTGGAAACCTACTTCGGCGTATCTTTCCAATGCCAAGCGGTAATTCTCACCACAGGTACCTTCCTGGGAGGGAAAATTTGGGTTGGTAATAAATCCATGACTGCGGGACGAGCGGGAGAATTTGCAGCCATTGGATTAACGGAAACCCTCAACCGCCTAGGCTTTGAAACCGGGCGACTCAAAACCGGAACCCCCGCACGGGTAGATAAAAGGTCTGCGGATTACAGCAAAATGACACTCCAGCCAGGGGATGAGGATGTGCGCTGGTTTAGCTTCGATCCAGAGGTTTGGGTAGAAAGGGAACAAATGCCTTGTCATATGACTAGGACAACCCCCGAAACCCATCGCCTAATTCGAGAAAATTTACACCTTTCCCCCGTATATGGCGGTTGGGTAGAGGCAAAAGGACCCCGTTATTGCCCCAGTATTGAAGATAAAATTGTCCGCTTTGCTGATAAAGATAGTCATCAAATCTTCATAGAACCAGAAGGAAGAGATATTCCCGAATTGTATATCCAAGGGTTTTCCACAGGTCTACCAGAAAATTTGCAACTGGAAATGTTACGTACTCTCCCTGGGCTAGAAAACTGTGTCATGCTACGTCCAGCTTACGCCGTTGAGTATGATTATCTACCAGCGACTCAGTGTTATCCCACAATGATGACCAAGAAAATTTCTGGTTTATTCTGTGCAGGGCAAATCAATGGTACCACTGGTTATGAGGAGGCAGCAGCCCAAGGCATTGTGGCGGGGATCAACGCTGCACGGTTAGTTAAGGGTGAAGAAATGATAGTTTTTCCCCGTGAAGAAAGTTACATTGGTACCCTAATTGACGACCTGTGTACCAAAGACTTACGGGAACCTTACCGAATGCTGACCAGCCGTTCCGAGTATCGATTGCTACTGCGTTCCGACAACGCCGATCGCCGGTTGACACCCTTGGGTAGGGAAATAGGACTAATTAGCGATCGCCGCTGGCAATTATTCACAGAAAAGCAGGCAAATATCGCAGCAGAAAAAGAGCGTTTGCAGACCAGTCGAGTTAAGGAACATGAAGAAATTGGTAGAGCGATCGCTCAAGCAACAAAACAAGCCATCAAAGGTTCCATTACCCTAGCAGACTTATTACGTCGTCCGGGATTTCACTATATTCAATTAGAAGAATATGGATTGGGTAAAACCCACCTTGCCCGTGCTGAAAAAGAAGGGGTAGAAATAGAAATTAAATATTCTGGCTATCTTGCCAGACAAAAAAATCAAATCGACCAAATTGCCCGTCAAGCACACCGCCAGTTACCCCCTGATTTGGACTATAACCAAATTGATACCCTATCCAAAGAGGCACGGGAAAAACTCAATCACGTAAAGCCCCTTACCATTGGTCAAGCAGCCCGTATTGGTGGAGTCAACCCCGCCGATATTAACGCTTTATTAATATATTTAGAATTGGGTAAAAACAAACAGCACAAAGAGTTCTCGGCATTTGCTTAACCCAAACTTTATGAAGCGCGAGTATAGTAGTAAAGAAACACTGAAGGAAATGAGTATGATAGATGACATAAAGCATAATATTGCCATCATCAGTAATTTCCGAATCGAAATCGAAATTTAATACCTTTTGTCATCAACTTATTTAGTTGGGACAGAACCTTCTAGCAGTTATTTTACTTAGTAAAACCCTAAGATATTTACTGCCTCACCCCCCAAATTCAGTAGTTGTACCCCTGCGGGTCAGCCAGCTCAATGGGGAAAATATCAAAACCACACTACCTCAACACGACCACTGTTTACTGACAACTGACAACTGAAATGACTCCCAGGCAACAGGGGCTAAATTATTTACCTTCCCCAAAGCCAAGAAGAGAAAACCACTATGTCACAAAAAGCCAGCACGCATCTAATTGTTCCCGAACCATCAGAAGAGCTGATTTCCAGCGAGCCTTGGTCAATAGAGACTTATGCTGACGGCTTGATGGATGACCTGTTCGCTGATATCGACCATATTCTAGATGGTAGTGACAGCCTATCTTCCCATACTGTTGCACCCAAGTATATACCAATGCAAACAGTCCAGGTGTCACCAATTGTCTTACCCAACACCAATAGCTCCATAGTCCAGGGAGTTTCTAACTCTGGGAACAGCCAGTTAAGTCAGGTGGTGACTCCTACTCTCAAAAGAAGGGTAAAGAAACGTCCCCTCCAGAAAACAGTAGGTATTTTTGGTAGATTATTTTCTGTATTTGCCACCTTGGGATTGGCTGTTGCTGGTATTGTATGGGTACTTAACTCCGGACTTTTAAACCGCTTAGGCACTCAATCCTTTCAACAAGTACTGCAAAAATCACCAGCCCAATTAAAGCCTGCTGTACTCACCAAAAAAGATATTGAATCCGATTTGGCTAGCTACATCTTGGGAGCCTTGGCGGTTATTGAGCGTCAAGAGGCAAGGAACTATCAAAAACCTAGTACATTAATTGCCAAACGCTCAAATACTAGTCGCAGTGCAATGGCTTATTTGAGGGAACGGTCCAATGGCAATCTACCACCTCCTCGAGCTGCTGATAATACAGCCCCTGCTCCCAGGCAATCAACCAAGGTAGTAGAACGCATTTATATTCCCATGTATCAAGCGCCTTTGCCCATGCGCTATGCACCTCCAGCAGTTCCTACTCCCAAGAAGAGTCAACCAGCAGCACCTAAAGCACCTCAAAAAAATATTGCACAAGTTCCTGCATCTAAACCTGCATCTGGGCCAAAACAGACTCCCGATGCGATTGCATTAGCAAAGACAAATCTCAAACCCGTGAAGGTTCAAACCTCACCAATTGCAATTAGGCAATCCCAGAAACCAAAAATTGCACCACCTCCATCTCCAGTAGTACCCCAGAGAAACTCAGTACCTCCACCACCAAAAAACCCACCTATAAAACAATTAGCATCAGCCTCCATTGCCAATCCTGCTCATATCTTAGAAGGCTTACTAGAATTGGGTGATAAATCAGCTGCATTGTTTAAAATCAATGGTGTCACTCGCCGCATTGAAATAGGTGAAAGTATTGGTAATAGTGGCTGGAAATTAACGGGTGTTGAGAAAGGTAAAGCTGTGATTCGTCGCAATGGAGAAGTTCGTGATATGTTTGTCGGACACAAATTTTAAAATAGTCCTTTGGCTAATAAATTTAAATTGTGCAGTGTGTAAAAATATTTTGATTTATTGACCCTGATTAAGGGGAAAATAGGGTGCATCCATCATATTAATTAAATACATTTATTTATTACGCCAATCATCTGTAGATGATTGGCGTAAGCTGAACCCCGCTTGTATTCCGAAGGAATCAAGCGGGGCTTGCAACTGTAATCTAAAATCTACCCAAATCTCGACATAACTCCCGGAATGTCCATATAATTGATTGTAGTAATTCCAGGTATTTTATGTGGACAATAATCAAGAAGACATGACCGTTAGTATTGGGGAGGCTGCGGAAAAGTTAGGAGTTTCGGTTAAGACAATTAGAAGATGGGCTGACGGTGGTAAGATTCGTTTTGACAGGACACCTAGCGGTCATCGTAGATTTTACGTTTCGGATTTACTGCGAATGAGCGCTAAACCAGCGAAACATGAGCGAAAGACAATTAATTATGCTAGAGTTTCCAGTCACGACCAGAAAGATGATTTAGAAAGGCAAGCAGAAGTGTTAGAACAATTCTGTGTAGCTAAAGGCTGGGAATATGAGACAATTAAAGATTTAGGTTCCGGTTTGAACTACAAGAAGAAGGGACTAAAGAAATTAATAAAGCTAATTTTAACTAATCAGGTAGAACGATTAGTCATAACACATAAAGATCGGTTGCTCAGATTTGGAGCCGAACTAATATTTGCGATGTGCGATGAATTCCAAACTGAAGTGGTGATAATCAACAACAGCAAGTCAGAGAAGTCTTTTGAGTATGAGCTAGTCCGAGACATGATAGAGCTTGTCACGGTCTTCTCAGCCCGCTTGTATGGTTCCAGAAGTCGCAAGAATCAGAAGATTGTAGACAATATGGTCAAATCTATACAAGAGGAGTTGAAATAATTGGGATTTATCTGTTGATATTTGGGATATTTGGGGATATATTAACCATGTGGTCGATAAAGGAGTAGTTGATATGAGCATTAAAACATTTACAACAGAATTACCATTATCTCTGATTCCATTCGCTTTGATGTACTCGAAGAAGCTTTATGAACACAGAAATACGGCTCTAGACTTAATTCAGTCAGATGTGTCAAAGACAAAGCAGAACCAACTGTTACAGAAAGTTGGCTATAACAAACGTCAAGCTAATTCTTTGTTGATTGACATTGAAGGCAAATTAAGTTCTGCCTTATTATGTCGTCAAGCTCATATCAATACTCTAGAAGGCAAGATTGATTCGGCGTTACAGCAAATAAGCAAATGGAACAAGAAGTTAGCAGAACTTCCTTATCCTTGCTGCGACATAGGACGCAATCAATACAAGACCACTCAACACAAATTGCGTTACAAGATTCATCACAAGCGCCGCTATGTATTACATCAACAAAGAAAGTTAGAAGAAATTTTGAATGCACCGTTAGAAGTAAATTTTGGTACGGAATTTAACTTTCCGTTAGTGGGTAGCCAAGGAGAATCTAAAGGTAATCAGATTTGCCAATACGACCCTGACAACAAGCAAATAAAGATTCGTGTACCAGTTGAATTTGAACAAGAGCTAGGAGGCAAATATGTTTATGGTGATTTAGAGTTCAAGTATGGTCAAGACATGATAGAAGCTGCCCTATTAAGACGTGGGGTTAACTTCAAGACTGGAGAGATATATGCACCCGGTAAAGGAGAGTCTTTAACCTGGAGATTATTCTTTAAGAATAATCGCTGGTATATTTCAGTATCGGTTGAAGTCACAGACGTGCCAATCCAATCTAAGCCAGTTGGCTACGGATGTATCGGTGTTGATTTTAATCCTGGGGTTATTGGATGGTGTTACACCGATTATGCAGGTAATCCTTACGCTTGGGGGCAATTCAAAGTTAACCTTCATTCTCGCCGTTCTGGACAAGTAGAAGCCTCTCTAGCAGAGGTAATCAAGGCTTTATTGGACTTAGCAGATAAATACTGCTGTCCTATAGTCATAGAATGGTTGTCCTTTGCGGCTAAGAAGAAACGGATGAAGGAGGAAGGAAAACGTTATGCTAGAATGCTTAACTATTTTGCCTATTCCACATTTCAAGATTTAGCCGAAAGACAATGTAGAAATAGAGGAATTCGGTTAATTAAAGTTAATCCAGCCTACTCTTCATTAATTGGATTAACAAAGTTTATGGCAATGTACGGAATGAGTTCTGACACTGCCGCAGGTTTAGTTCTTGCTCGTAGAGCAATGGGACTAAGTGAGCGTTTACCTACTCAGTTCGCTCTCCCCTCCGTGAAGGTTGCTAGGAGACACGTCTGGGCATCATGGTGGCGACTCAATCGGAAGTTGAAGTCGGTACGCCGTCATCACTTCTATAACCAACAGTCGTTAACAGCGAACCTTAGCGATTACTCATCAAGGAATGGGTCGAAATCCCAACCTGGAAGACTTGGTGAGGTCTGTACATCAGTAGTGAATAGCGTTAAGGAACTTGGTGAAATTCCAAGCTGTAATCCCGAACTAGCCGTTAAGGTCGGGTGACGATGGGTAGTTTTATCCAGATTTGGGTAGATTTGTCCATTTATTATGTAACGGTATCTAGTAGTTCATTTCATTAGTTCTGATAGGTAGGGTCTGCTGAATAACTTTAAAACTCTGATGATGTAAGCTTTTCAGAC
>JASJCJ010000101.1 GCA_030066045.1 Calothrix sp. MO_167.B12 | reverse complement strand
ACTCAAAGCAATAAGTAATATCAAATCCGATAGCATCTGAATGATAAAAAACCGCAAAGACGCAAAGGACGCAAAGGAAGAGGAAGAGAGAGAGTAACTGAAATAATTCCGATACAAACGGAAACGATATAATAAGTAATAAGTAATAAGTAATAAGTGTAAGGCCGAAGTTGCTAGTACATCGCGGCGGAAATAAACCAACTATTTATAAAAGGTGAAAGCTAGACAACACAATAACAGGAGGCTCTGGCTCTGCTTGAGAATGGTGCAAGTTATCAGGTGTCTCCTGGGATAAATCTGTATTTTGCAGCGAAGATTTCGGTAAACTGAAAATAACACTGCTTAATAAGTCGTAATAAAGTTATTATGAGTACCGAATCACCTATAAATTCTACAGCCAAGGCCGAACCCAAACCTGGGGCGCGGTTGAGAAACTTCTTAATTGCAATGGTAGCGATCGCTCTGAGTGTTACCTTATTTTTAGGGTTAAAGGCAGAAACTAGTACTACGTCCCTGGCTGAATTAAGCAAGCAATCCACACCCCTAGAAGTGGCTACAGGTAACAGTAAACCATCCATAGTAGAGTTTTATGCTGATTGGTGTACTGTCTGCCAAAAAATGGCTCCGGATATTGCTCAGTTTAAAAAAGAATATGCTGGCAAGGTAAATTTTGTCATGCTGAATGTGGATAATACCAAATGGTTGCCAGAACTGCTCAAATATCGGGTTGATGGTATTCCCCATTTTGTGTTTTTAGGTGAAGATGGGGATACAATTGGACAAGCGATCGGTGATCAACCCCATACAATTATGGCCAGTAATTTACGAGCTTTAGTGAGTGGTGATTCCCTTCCCTATGCTCAAGCTAGTGGGGAAGTTTCCAAATTCTCTGCACCAGTAGCACCAGTCGGAAATCAAGATGATCCCCGCAGTCATGGCAGTCAGGTTGTAAATTAGTATTTACTAGCCTGCTCCCGGCAGGCTTTTTTCCCTGCATTTTAGACAGGAAGTGGCTTCTGTTAAATAGCCGCTACATATCTACGCATAACCTCACCTTTCCAGGGTGTACATATATCTTGCACCTTCTCAATAAGGGTAAGGTGGGCATTGCCCACCCTACTCGATTTCTTGATAAATTAAGGGGATATAATAGTAAAACAAGTTTATATTTATCCATTAATAAATTAAGGGACTTGTATGCTTTTTGGTCGTAAGAAAGGTAAGGATTACTCTGCAACCCATATCACTACACTTCTTCCTGACGATGTTGCATAAATGCGGGATGGTTTTCATAATTATGTGGAATGGAAACCCCAGCCCATGCCTTATATTTTCAAGCGGGCAGGATGCCCACTCGACTCATATTCATTACTTGATATGAAATCCGGCTAAACAGTTGTTATAAAAGCTCGCGCAGTCTTACGCACGGAGTGCTTCTTACCGCAGAATAGACGCAAAGGCGCGAAGAAATCTGCATTTTTTTATAGTAACTAATTAAACGGATATCATATGATTCAGCAATGCCTGTTTTTTATTTGTGGCTTCGCACACAATTCAGGTTAAATTTACTTGCCTTGGGAATAATCCATAGATTTAAGTAACTCTTCCATGTACATTTGGGGAATCCTTTCAAGTAGTGAACGGTATTGATTTTCTGGAAGTTTTTGTAAATGTGATATTGCCTGGGAGCTGAATTTTTTTACTAGCTCAAGACAATGGTCTATGGATTGACTATCTTGAAAGATTCTTTGAAGTTCTTTTTTCTGACTAGCAGATGGCATAGTTCCAATTGCATCTATTATTGTCTTTCGTTGTGGAGAATCAATTGGTAATGTCTGCAAAGCATGATTAATGACAACATTTTTCTTATTTGTCTCAATATCTGAGAAATTATCCTTGCCAGACTTATCAGAGATGTGCATTAAATCAACAATATGGTCAGATAATTGATATGCACAACCAAAGTTCATCGCATAATGATATAAGGCTTTTATTTGTTCTGGTGTTCCTCCACTAATTATCGCCCCTGATGTTAATGCACCTGCTAAAAGTGATCCTGTCAGCAATTGACAAGTGTGTAAAATCTCATTTTCATCTATGACTGTATCTGCTGATAATTGTGCTAACTTATGTTCGAGTAACCAACCAATAACAGTATAGCTAGATGATTGATAAAAAATATCTTTGAGCTGCTTGTGATCGGGGAATAATAGCATTGGTTCGAGCTGCATAGTACATGCGGATAGAAGTGCCATAACTTCTCCATATTCAGCTCTAGGTGTTGGCATATTTGCACGTATTGTACCTGCATCCAAAATCACACTATCGTCCATTAAGACATAATTTGCCGTAATTATTTCATAGGCCATTGCTATGCTGTCAGCACTTTCTGGAATACCGCCTACAATTCCACTACCACAATAGGCTAAAGTTGCTCTCAGCCTTCTTCGGCTATAAAATAAAGCACGATTAAGCGGTTGATAGAGAATATGTTCTTTTGGATAGTAATTGCGTAATAATTCATTGACGCGCTGGCGAAAAAATTCGATTAAATCTAAATTCGTATTTAATCTAAAAGCTGAAGAATTAATATTTTTAAATGCTTCTTCAAAAGACACTGCAAAATAGCTAGCAACCTGCTGTAGATCCTCTAATTTCCCTGAGTTAACCATTTTATTATTTAATAATTTTTAAATCATGGAGAATATACCCTGTTATTTAATATAATGTCAAGGTATTACTAAACTACTAAAGTTAGGGAACAACTCAGATAATTGCGATCAGTTAATATGATCACACTTAGCATATAAGCCGGAATAAATTGCTGAATCTCTAAATATTTTTTCCAGATAGGTAGAGATATCCACTCTTATACTTACTATTTAGAGAGTTAGAGTCAAAAAACTTTCTTTTGCTCTATATCCCCAGGGTTTTAAAACTCCATCCCTTATGAATTGTTTGTTTGGTGTTGGAGTTGAAATACCCAATGGCTAACACCAAGCTACGCGCTACGAGAATACTCAGTGGACGATCACACAAAATATAATTGCCCGATTCGTAGCTTTTATGAAAGAGGTATTGCGAATTTTTTAACCTGCTTGATAGTTGCTTTATTCTTGAGTTTCACATCTCTGTTTTTCATAAGCGGTCGGTATTTTAACTTATAAATCATTGCCTATAGTAATATACATCAAAAAACTTTATTCATATAAAAAATTTCTCATGAGCCCATGATTTGCTCAATTTATACACGAAAATGCTGTAATCAGTATTAATACGAACTATGCAAGATGTCAGTAACTAGACATGATATAACTTACACTTACTTAAGTTTCTCTCACAGCCTAGAAAGAGCACTCCATACCCTAATTTTGGTCAAACAAACCAATTCAAAACTTTCATGTAAAATGTAAAACTGAGAAACCAGGTGTTTCTGTGTGACGAAATCCACCCGGTTTTTATGATTAGGGTTTGCTGAATAACTATAAAACATCGATTTATCAATGCTTTGAGGCTATTTTTTTGGGAATTAAGTGCAAGGGAATTAGAATTTTAGATTTAAAATTCTTGCATCTGTAATTTTTGATGATATTTTGAATAGAAACCCATAGGCACCGGACTACTGCCTATTCCCTATTCCCTATTCCCTACCCTCACCCAAAGACTTTTTGCTGCAAGCCCAAATTAAGTAATCGGTGTTTTAGTTATTCCCCTAATTTTTCCCATTCATTGGGAAGCACATTGGCAATCAGTTGAAAACTTTTACCATTGGGTCTAACAACATAAGCCATTCCCTGTGGATCTGGATAAATGCCAGTTGCTGCTTCAAATATATCATCATGACCGACGATCGCAGTGTTTTTCCCTTTTGGAGGTACAGCAATTAACATTGGATTTACTAAGGCTTTCATCTGAGCCACTTGTTCTGGGGTATAGTTGTAGCGACCCAATAACAAGAAAGCCCCGACCCGAGAACAAGACGATTTTGGGACCACATTAAAAGAGAATAAGAAGGGTGTTGGACCCACATTATCTAAGAATAGACCCACATTAAAAGAGAACAGCTCAAGAACAAGTTGTTCGACCCACATTAAAAGAGAATAGGCTGTAACGCTTATCCAGTAGGCATTCGCTTATATAACGAAAAGTGAATCAAATATTGTCCTGGAAATATTGAAACCTTGGTTTTATTACTGGCAAGTGCCTTGAAGAGATGATTTCGGTCAGATGTCCAGAAAAAAGGAAGGGTTTAATTGGTTGATTATGTGCGTTAATTAGGGGTTAAACTAGATAACATACGTTTGAAAAAATACCGGACAATATTTTGTTCGTATTGACGAAATATTATGGTTGCCTATGCCTATTTGCGAGTTTCTTGTGACCACCAAGATGTGGACAATCAGCGCCACGGAATTTTAGAGTACGCCAATGAACATGCTTTAGGTCCCCTAAAGTTTGTAGAAGATGAAGTTTCTGGGCGTGTGAAGTGGCAAGAAAGGTCAGTGGGTAAATTACTTACAGAAACAGTCTCCGCCGGAGATGTGGTCATTTTTGCCGAAATTAGCCGCATGGCTCGCTCTACCCTTCAAATTTTAGAAATACTCGAATGCTGTATGCATCAGGGAATTAGCGTCCATATCGCCAAACAAAAGATGGTTCTTGATGAGTCGTTACAAAGCCGGATTGCAGCTACCGTGTTAGGTTTGGCAGCGGACATTGAGCGAGAATTAATCTCTTTGAGGACGAAGGAAGCACTGGCTAAATGCAAGGCTGAAGGGAAACCCATAGGAAGACCAAAGGGGAGACGTTCGCAAAAGCTGAAGTTGGATGCTTTTGAAACTGAGATTCGTAAATATCTGGATAAAGGGATTAGCAAACGCTCCATCGCTAAATTATTAGACTGCTCCCCTTCCACCCTCTATGATTGGTTAGACCGACATCAACTCCGTCCCAAAACCAAAACAAAAACTCAAGTGGGGAGGGAGTGATGGCTTCAGGACGAATTCCCACAGAAGCAGTAATAGAACTGCGCTCTCGATTAGCTTTATTGCCGTCCCGCAGTCGAGAACGGCGGGTACTGATTCAATCAACGGCACAATTGTACGGAGTCTCAGAACAGACACTGTACCGAATTCTACAAGAACATGCACAAATGCGTTCATCCCGTCGGGCTGATTACGCTCAACCACGGGTAATGCCTAAAGCCACTTTGGAGCGTTACTGCGAGGTAATTGCTGCCCTCAAAATCCGTACCTGTAATGGTAAAGGAAGACATCTGTCTACGGTGCAAGCTATCCGCCTGCTAGAAGAACATGGAATTCATACCCCGTCGGGTCACTTGCAAGCACCCAAAGGACTACTGAAGAAAACAACTGTAAATCGTTACCTCAAGCAGTGGGGTTATGACCTTGACAAACTTTCAAGACAACCACCAGCAGTTCGCTTTCAAGCCGAATGTAGTAACGATTGTTGGCATTTTGACTTGAGTGTAAGCGACCTCAAACACGTAAAAGCCCCGGCATGGATGGACCCAGAGCTGGGTCGTCCCCTATTGATGCTTTACAGTGTGGTAGATGACCGCAGTGGTGTTGCCTATCAGGAATACCACGGAGTATACGGGGAAGATGTGGAAGCAGCACTACGCTTCCTGTTTGCCGCCATGTCTGCAAAGAAAGTTGAAGACTTTCCCTTTCAAGGCATTCCCCAGATGCTGTATATGGACAATGGTCCGATTGCCCGCAGTTTGGTTTTTCAGAAAGTAATGTCATACCTAGGGGTGGAGGTGAAAACCCATATGCCCAAAGGCTCTGACGGGCGGAGGGTAACTGCTCGTGCCAAGGGCAAGGTGGAGCGTCCTTTCCGCAGCGTCAAAGAGATGCATGAAACACTCTACCATCTCCACGCTCCGGAGACGGAAGAGGAAGCTAATAGCTGGTTGATGCAGTTTTTGCTCCACTACAATAGCCAACCCCACCGCAACGAACCCCACTCCCGGATGGAAGATTGGCTTGCCAACCTACCACGAATAGGAATTCGTCAAATGTGCAGTTGGGAGAGATTCTGCACCTTTGCCAGAGAACCACAACGGCGTAAGGTGGGCATTGATGCTCGTGTCTCCGTCGATGGGGTTTCTTACGAGGTAGACCCAGAGTTAGCCGGGGAAACGGTAATTCTTTGGTGGGGTTTATTTGATACCGAACTGTACGTAGAATTTCATGAGCAACGTTATGGTCCCTATAGCCCTGTGGGTAGTCCTATTCCCCTTCATCGCTACCGCAGTTTCAAGAAAACTCGAACCCATAAGAGAGCAGACAGGATTACCCAGTTAGCAAAACAGTTAGATTTACCTGCGACGGCAAGTGAGGCAGTCCCTTGGTCAAATCGTCAAAATAACGTCATCTCCTTTCCTATCCAGTCCTTTGTTGACCCAGATCCTTTCCAGGAATTGTTCTTCCCCAATGCCATTGTTGCAAAAAGGACGATTGCTGATTATTTGGGACGGGCACTGGCTAAATTGACACCAGAACAATTGACGAAAGTAAATTCTATTGTGGAGACAACTTTAAATAAAAAAGAGGTGATGCAGCAAGTTCGAGATTACTTTAACCCCAAATCTGGGAGCTCACCATGAATCATGAGGTGATGGATTACTTTGGTTTGGATAAGGAATTCGACCATTTGGGTTTTTTTGAAACTGAAGAACATACCCATTTGTCAACAGAACTCCAGAAAATCATCCGTACTGGAAGGTTGGTTGCTCTGTCTGGTATTGTTGGCTGTGGCAAGACGACGACCTTACAACGCCTGAAACAGCAACTAAAACAAGGTAAGGAAATTATCGTCTCCCGTTCTCTAGCTGTGGATAAAGAGCGTGTGAGTGTGGGGACTTTAATCACTGCTTTGTTCTATGACCTGTCCACGGAAGAAAATTTCAAACTGCCCACTCAACCAGAAAAACGAGAGCGTAAACTCCTGTCTCTGATTCAAAAATGCCGTAAGCCTGTGGTCTTGTTTGTTGATGACGCTCATGCTTTGCACAACCAAACCCTAGTTAGGCTAAAGCGGTTGATAGAGGTAGTTCGCCAGGATGGGGGGATTCTTTCAGTCGTTTTAGCTGGTCATCCCAAACTCAAAAATGACCTGCGTCGCCCCTCCCTGGAAGAAATTGGTGCTCGAACTAGTGTCTTTAGTTTAGAAGGTATTTGCGGTCGTCAAAGGGAGTATATTGAATGGGTTCTTCAACAAGTGAGCAATGGTGAAACCCAGCCTACTGACCTGCTCACAGAAGAAGCACTGGTTTTCCTGGCTGAACGATTGACAACGCCGCTGCAAATTGAGCAATATTTGACGCTGGCTTTTGAAGCAGCTCACCGAGTGGGACAAAAATTAGTCACTGCTGATATCCTTCAAACTACTTTGGCACATGGGCTTGATGATTTGGAACCTCATCTTATACGCCACGGGTATAACGCCAAGGTGCTGGCAGAACTATTGAATGTCCGTTCGGCTGAGGTGCGGTCTTTTCTCAATGGTCAATTACCACCGGGCAGAACCCAAGAACTGAGGGACCAGATGCTCAAGCTGGGAATACCAATGCTTGCTAGTTGAATATTTTTTGGGCTCAAGCTATTACTAGATAAGCGTTACAGCCTATTCTCTTTTAATGTGGGTCGAATAGCTTGTTTTTGGGCTGTTCTTTTTTAATGTGGGTCTATTCTTAGATAATGTGGGTCCAACACCCTTCTTATTCTCTTTTAATGTGGTCCCAAAATCGTCTTGTTCTCGGGTCGGGGCTTTCTTGTTATTGGGTCGCTACATATAGTCTTCTGCTTTAGGGAAGTTCAGATCCCCATTTTTCTCATATCTGCCAAAGGCTAAATCTGCTGTCTTCCAAGCACGACAATACTGACTCGAAATCACCTTACCAACGGGAATCGAATATTTACGAAATGCTTTCCCAATGGCTTTCGCTTGCTTCCATCCCGCTTCACTAAGTACCCGTTGAGTCGAACAATTATTGACATCTGCCTTCACTTGATCTGCATAATCTTTTTCCGTTTGAGCATGGCGAATATAAATGACATGCCCTCCTTGTTTTAATGCCTGCAGAAGGGTTTTACCACTGAGCTTATCCTTAAAATTCGCATTGGCCAATTCTCCCTTGGTCATTTCCTTGTTGGATGCAGTTTGAGCGATCGCTTTACCTGCTATATCTTTTGTCGTTTCGCTACATCCAGTTATAACTGCGATCGCAGCTAAGGCTGCAACACTTACCAAGGAACGAGATTTACTTTGTAGGAATTTTTGCATCTTACACTTATAAGTTATCAGCTTATTGAGAATAATAGTCATATTATACGAGAGAAATTAAATTGTAAATACTTTCAATATATGCTTTAACATTTTGGTGGATTACTTATTTTTTCGTTTCTATTACCAGAGATATTTCCAAAAATATTTCAATTAAAGCAGCTAATTTTGATGTAAACAAAGCCTGCCGATATATACAGTTTTTGACTCCTGAAAAATCAAGTTGTTGACTTGATTGAAATACCCAAAAGTCACAAAAGATATTATACAACCTTCCATAAATTACCAAATGTTATGAAATTTAATAAAAGTAATTATCAATTAATTAATTTAAAATAAACAAAAAAATTTCTCATTAATTTAGAGTATAATTTGGATGGAAGTTAGGGAAAACTTTAACTTCAAGTGGAGACTTGAATATACAACACCAACAAAGTTTAATTGGTGGCAAACTCAGTAAATTGACGCATATAAGGAGAGTGAAAAGCTAAAACTATATCATCGTTTGGTACACCCAGTTCGAGGAGTTGAGTAGCAATACCTACCTCAGTGCCATCATGCTGAATCCAGATTTTACCGTCTTTGATATCTAGATGTAGGCTACATCCATGAGTACGACGATTCTCACGCCAGCCTGTATGTAACAAAAGGTAATGGTCTCTTTCCGTATCCAAAACCACTTGTGTTTCCATTCCTTTCTGGGATGACTGCCTTTGTGCCCGTTCTCTAATTAACTGTTGGATGATTTGACGATATTCCTCTACAGCCATTGGACAATCACCTCCTGTTTCTCATTGTAAATTAACAAGTAGGGTGGGCATTGCCCACCTTACCCTTACCCTGATTAGTGGAATGCTTTTATCCTTATGGAATTTATGGAAGGTCGGGGATCTCATCCACTGTCAACCGTCAACCATCAACAATTCTTACGGGATAATTGATTTCCTGGAGTTACCTCACCAATCTATGGGTAAACCGACTTGTTCCAATGTCTGGGAGTCTTGTAGTAGCGATCGCATATCTGTATCTATTTGTATAGAACCTCCAGCGATGACTAGGGAACGTTGGGTAATTTTACCCAACCAATGCAGGTCGTGGGATGCAATTAACATTGCTTGTGTAGGTAATTTCAACAGTATTTGAGCTAATGTACGCCGCCATGCTGGATCGAGTCCGGTAGTTGGTTCATCTAAGATGAGCAGATCGGGTTCTAAGGCTAAGATAGCGGCGAGGGCAGCCAATCTTCTTTGTCCGCCAGAAAGTTCGTGTACGGAACGATTTGCATAGGCTTCTAAACCAAAATCAACTAACAACTCTCGCCCTTTATCCATTGCCACTGCTGGAGGAACACCATAATTACGGGGTCCAAAGGTAATATCTTCCAAAACCGTAGGCATAAATAGCTGATCGTTGGCATCCTGAAAACCAAAACCAATATATCGCCTCAGTTGTGGTAGGGTATCTGGTTGCAATAAAGTGCCATGAATCCAGATTTTCCCTTCTTGGGGTTGTTTCAAGCCAATAATGTTCTCAAGTAAGGTACTTTTCCCAGAACCAGTTGCTCCCATTAAGGCGACGCGCGAGCCTACATTAATAGAAAAGGAAATGTCTTGTAATACTGGTTCCTGATGGGGATATGCATAGGTTAAGCGATCAACTTTAAGTACATTTGCTTGGGGTTGCTCCCCGAGAAGTTGTAGGCTAGATGTTAGAGATTTCAAAATATAACACTCAAAACTAGGGATTCAATACTTTGATATAGGAAGTGATGGTGATACTCAAAATGGTGGTACCCACTCCTACAATGATCAGGTAATCTGGGGTTTTGAATGGAGAATCTATGGGTAGGCTGCCTTGATAGCCTCGCACAACCATAGCTGCATAAACTCTTTCTGCTCGATTGAGACTGCGTAAATAGAGACTACCGATGGTGGCAGCACTCACATGACGTAACCAGCCTGCGGCTCCTCCCAGTCCCCTAAGTTGAGCAGCTCGCTGCATCCGTTGCACTTCACTCACTAAGATTTCTATGTATTGCCCTGCTAACAATAAACATTCTTTGAAGGGTGCTGGTAAGGGTAAACTTTTGAGGGCAATACCAAAACTATGGGGGGGTAATGTCAAGACAAAACTATTCATCACCACTAAACAAATCAAGGAACGCAGCAATAAAAAACTGGCTTTTTCCCATCCCATTGGTAATGCTAGAAATGCCAGAAAAATTAACTCTACTCCCAGTAATTTGGTCAAATTACGAATGGGAACCCGTAATATGGTAGCCCATACTAAAGCGATCGCTGCATATATACCTAGGTAAAACCAGGCGTGATACCTTAATAAAGCTGCCCCCACAACTATAATTAAGGATAAATGCAAGCGTAATGGTAGAGAAAATCTAGGCATTTTTTGGTTTCACCACCTTTGCTAAGCCGAATGCAACCAAAAAACAAAATGCAGAGCCAATTAATCCAGATATGCTGGTACCAATGGAGCCTAAACCCTGAATTCCATAATCAGCGAAAGGCGTTGGCACCGTCACCCTCACATTCTCGGCTAAATTAAGAAATCCTAAATCTCCAGCCACCTTTTCTAAGCCATCGGGCCATGCTGATGCCACTAGAGATAATACTCCAGCAATCAGGAAAATACTGACAATTGGTGTCAACCAACCACGGAATTGCTGCTGTTCCCCTGGTAAT
The DNA here is from genome assembly GCA_030066045.1 of Calothrix sp. MO_167.B12. Lineage (GTDB taxonomy): Bacteria > Cyanobacteriota > Cyanobacteriia > Cyanobacteriales > Nostocaceae > Calothrix_A. The sequence continues at coordinate 11,327 of JASJCJ010000101.1, read as the reverse complement.
AAATCCGGTCTGGCATTAGCCAAGTAAGCAATTACACCACCCGTAATCAGACCTTCCCCTAGCCCAATCAGAACATGTACCCCCGCCATGGTTGGTAAAACCACCAGGGATGCAGTTCCCGAAATCGCCAATTCAATGCCACAAGCGATCGCAGCTACAACTATACTCACACCTGCTGCAATCCCCGCAGCCAAAGGTAAACGCGCCCTAGAACCGCCAAATAATCTCTGTAAAGTTTGGGTTAACAACCATCCTACCCAGACCCCAATTACTCCCAGGTTCAAAATATTTGCTCCCAAGGCGGTAATTCCACCATCAGCAAATAACACCGCCTGAATAATTAACACTGTAGCGATACATAACATCCCTGCCCAAGGACTACCCAAAATAATTGCGGCTAAAGCTCCTCCCGAGAGGTGACCGCTAGTACCTCCAGCCACCGGAAAATTAATCATTTGCGCCGCAAAAATAAAAGCGGTGGTTAAACCCAAAATTGGCGCATGACGGGGACCAAAATTGGTTTGCGATCGCCCTAAGGCAATTGTCATCGCCGCTACACTACCTACACCAGTGGATATTGCCACTGGTACAGAAACAAAGCTATCTGGAATATGCACGAGTTTTCCTCCATTTTTGTTGTTTCTAATACCTTTTATTCCGAGAAATATAATTGCGTCACTACATCAATTAAAAGCAAAAACTTTACTTATTTTACAATGTTCTACTGGGGAATTAACTATATTTTTCTTGCAGATTTAGCAAGAATTTTTGTGTGATTCAATATATTTATGTTTGCAAATGTAAAATTTTTTAACATTGGGTATACAAGATACAAGAAATGTATTTAAGACCTCACAGATTAAACATATAAACTAAATTTGTTTATCTCTGATGAGGGTGATGTATAACTAAGATTTGCTTTTTGCAAAGTAAATTAGTTAAGTAACTGGTTCAAATTAAATATAAAACCTCACTCCATCTGATGGGACTCCTGTCCTTGTTAAGGAGAGGGGCATTTATGATCAAAACTTCTATTTTTAACCAACTTTGGGGGAGGTGAATTCCCTTGCTCCTATAAGCAGTGCCTTTTGTGTCAGGGTAAAATCCCCGTTGTCAAACATAATTCGTTCATTCTAAATTCTTTTAAAGACATATAGATGTTGTATAAACCACCTATAGATATTAATTTATAACTAATTGTAAAAATAATTATCAATAGTCAATAATTACGATAATTGGTAAATATATTTCAAAAGCGATCGCTAAAATACATTTTAATTTTAATTTTAGATTTTTAATTTTGAACTACAGCGATTTTCAGGTAAATAGACCACACCGTAGGGGTTTAGCAATGCTAAACCCCTACATGAAGATGTGGTTCAAATAGATGAAAACTGCTGTAATTTACAGAAACTTTTGTTGTATCTGCACCCCTCACTCTTGGGCGCAAGCCTTGCGCCCCTACTTCTTCCCTCCGGGCGGGGAAACCCCACCCCTACTCCGAACCCCGAACTCCGAACTCCGAACCCCGAACCTTCCCTCCCTCTTCCTGACAGGGGGTGATAAAATTAACTCTACCTTGGAGCTAAATATCCAAATTAGAGGAGTGTGTGAGGATTGATGAACAATTTGTCATTGGGTGCGGTACTCAAAAAAATAGGTAATAAATTAAGCTGGGGTCAAATTTGTACCGTTTCATTAATTAATGTATTACTTTTAACTGCTTGCTCTCCGTCAAATACCCCATCCAACTCTGCCAACGACAAAACCTTACGGTTGTTATATTGGCAAGCACCAACTATCCTCAATCCCCATTTAGCTACGGGTGTGAAAGATTTTGAAGGCAGTCGCATTACCTACGAACCCTTGGCTAGCTACGATAAAGATGGTAAATTAATACCCTTCCTCGCCGCAGAAATACCAACAGTAGAAAATGGGGGAATTGCCAAAGATGGTAAATCTGTTACCTGGAAACTTAAGCAGGGGGTAAAGTGGTCTGATGGTAAGCCTTTTACTTCAGCTGATGTAGTTTTTACTTATAAATTTTTCTCTAACCCTGCGACTGGTTCTACTACCACTACGGAATTACTCAAAAGTGTTGAAGCCATTGACGAGCATACCGTTAAAATCAACTTTAAGGATGTGAACCCAGATTGGTCAGTAGCCTTTGTGGGTGAAAATGGTATGGTACTACCTAAGCATATTTTCGAGAAATATAATGGAGCTAAGGCTAGGCAAGCTCCAGCCAATTTAAAGCCTGTGGGTACTGGTCCTTATAAGGTAGTAGAATTTAAGCCCGGTGATATTGTTGTTTATGAGCCTAATTCCTTCTTCCGGGAAGCAGATAAGCTATTTTTTGAGCGCGTTGAACTCAAGGGTGGTGGGGATGCAACTTCCGCAGCTAGGGCAGTATTGCAGACACAAGATGCAGACTATGGTTGGAATATTCAGGTAGAAGCACCAATTCTCAAGCAGTTAGCAGCCTCAGGGAATGGTAAACTAGTCAGCAGTTTTGGAGGTCTTGTAGAACGGATTTTACTTAATTTTACCGATCCGAATAAAGCAACTCCAGAGGGAGAACGCTCTAGTAAGAAATTTCCCCATCCCTTTTTTAGTGATAAGCAAGTACGTCAGGCTTTTAGTTATGCCATTGACAGGGATACCATTGCTAAAAGATTATACGGTGCCACTGGTAATGCGACTGCAAATATTCTGGTAGCACCAGATATGTATAAGTCTCCTAATAATACCTACGAATTTAACCTCAAAAAAGCTGCTACTTTGCTGGATGAAGCGGGATGGAAAGATAGTAATGGAAATGGTATCCGGGATAAAAATGGCGTAGAGATGAATGTTGTATTCCAAACTTCTGTTAATCCCCTGCGCCAGAAAACTCAGGAAATAGTCAAACAAGCATTAACATCCTTGGGTGTGGGTGTAGAACTGAAAAGTATTGATGGTAGTATTTTCTTCTCTAGTGATCCTGCCAACCCAGACACCGTTAGTCACTTCTATGCAGATATGGAAATGTTTACTACTGGTAATAACAATCCAGATCCTGGCATATATTTGAGACGGTGGACTTGCGAGCAAATTGCTCAGAAAAGCAATAATTGGGCGCGGCTAAACTATCCACGGTACTGTAATCCTAAATATGATGCGCTGTGGAAACAGTCCACAACTGAATTAGATCCGGAAAAACGTCGGCAGTTATTTATACAGATGAATGATTTGTTGATTGCAGATGTGGTGATGATTCCTGTAGTTGCTCGGGCTGATGTGAGTGCGGTGAGTAAGAGGCTGGTGGGTGTGGATTTAACCCCTTGGGATACGGAGACGTGGAATATTAAAGATTGGCGACGGTGATTTTAGTTGTTAGTTGTTAGTTGTTAGTTGTTAGGGGGTAGGCGATCGCATCTAGACTCAGTTTATGGTAATTTTGGTTAAGGGGTGAGAATTATTGGTAAAACCCGAAATTATACGTAGTGAGTGAGTATTTATTAAATTGCGATCGCCTAAACACTAAAATCTTGTGATCAAACCCAAAAGCAGGCATTCGAGCAAGCAAGGGATTGATAATTTCATGTAGCTATTTCCCTCCTCATACCAATTCACAAAAATATTGATACATATGTAGGGAATATGTAGGGGCGCAATGCTTGCGCCCAAGTCCATGATTTGTATCACCAATAAAGTGAAACAGTATCATCTCGGGAGCATCCCAAATGTTTAAATTTGTAGTGCGGGCATCTTGCCCGCTTTGTATATCAAGGGAGCAAGATGCTCCCACTACGGCATATTCTTGAAAAATTGGGATGCTCTCATCATCTCTGCGTCCACCCTGTACCGAAGCTGCTATTGCGTCTGGAGCGTGAGACAACTTTATATCTTGATTGTGCAACGCCAGATTTTGAAATTCAATTTACTTTAAATCTTAATTCAATCGACAGTTAAGTCTATATGAATTTTAATTATGAAAAGGGCAGATTACTGCGGACTTTCTAATTATGAGTGAGGTACAGTTATGAGCAAGAATGTATCTGATTTTCAAGCAGATGTTCAACATGATGTTTCTACTCAACAGGGAGATATTTATCAGTCGGGAGGAGATTTAACTATCACTAAAAGTTTCAGTTTTTTCTCAGGTAATTGGGTTTCAATTATTTTAGTCGGTATTTTAAGTTTGGGAGGAGCAGCTGCTTTACTCAATGTTACTATTAGGGTAAACAGTGATGGAATAACAATTCGCATTGAAAATGAGCAAAAAGATACTCCATAATTTTGTTATTAACCCAAGTTATCTTTACAGCTAGCTGTCTTTATAGCGAATTGAAGCAATCTCAAAAATGCCAAAAAATAAATTATCTGGTAGGGAACATCCACAATCTATTGGGTTATAGAATAATCTTACCCACGCTGTGTCTTTTGTATGATGTCCTGTTGGGATACCTCCCCTCGTTTCTAGGCTCTGCCTGGAAACCCATGTGGGGAGGCTCTGCCTCCAGACTTAACAGGAGGCAGAGCCTCCTCAAAATTCATTACAAGGTAGAACCTTGTAATGAGAGGAAGGTTGTTTATAATGCGGATATCACATCCGCACTATAATATTAGTTTCATTTATAATTATTCTCAATTTTTAAAATTGTCTCCAGATGTAATTATCTAAATATATTTCATTGTATCCATGCCATTGATAAATAGATTTCCTAAATTGATCCCAGTCTTGATATACTGCCTTAAATGTATCTTCCTGTGCCAAATAATTGACAATTTTCAAGTATTCGTAATAGCATTTTTTTAAAATTTCATTATTGAATTTACGAAATTCAACCTTACTGGTAAAATTATTTCTTAAATCACTTATTGCTTGTCTATTTAAATTATCATATCTGGCTAGCATTTGCATATTAACCTGTTTACAAGCAACCTTTAATATCTGTTGATATTCTTTTGACAAATTTTCCCATTCTTGTTTATTAATTTGTAATTCAAAAGTGGTAGAAGGTTCCCACCAGCCTGGATAATAGTAAAAAATAGTAGGATCGCCAGCTTCATGTAAATTTAGCCTCATGTCATCAGCAGGACCAATCCATTCCACTGCATGAATAACATTGTTTTTTAGTTTTTCAACAATTTTGTCTGTAACTGGAACTTTTTGAACATTTACTTCAAGCCTCGTCATTACCTCTGCACCCAATCCAGGACCCATACGCATCTTTAAGCCTTTTAAATCGTCGATTGAGTTTATTTCTTTTTTGAACCATCCTCCCATCTGCCCGCCAGTGTTACCAGCAGGAAATTGGATGACATTGAAACCTAGTTTATTGTAAGTATCTCGCATTGATTTTATCCCATCACCTTCGTAAAACCACGCATTCTGTTGACGAGCATTAAGACCAAACGGCACCGATGTTCCAAATGCAAGAGCTTTACGTTCATTACTTATGTTATGGTAATAGTAATAACTAGCAGTATGACCACACTGTACTTTTCCATCATCGACAGCATTTAAAACACTTGTTGCGCTTACCTCATAATTCCTCTCCTTCAGGTCTAGTTCAATCACAAACTTCCCTTTTGACATCAATTTTACCAGTTGGCAAATTGCTTCTGCTCCCCAATAAATATTTGGATGTAAATATCGATCCCAACTTGTAGCCATCGTCCACTTGACCAGTTTAGATAATGGCACTCTAGGCTTAGGTGGGTTTGGATATTTTCCTAGATTTTTATCAATTGCAACTCCTCCAACTGCTATACCAACACCAGCAAAAAGCAGATATCTACGGGTTATCATTGGCTTTTTAAGAGCATTAATAACTTCTTGAGCAGAAGGATATCGCCTTTTCGGCTCGTATGACAACATTTTTTTGAGGACAGAATATAGATGTGATGAACTGTATTGCTGTACTCGTGATAACCAACGATTCCACTGTTCATCTTGTTCATCTCGGCGTTCGCGGGGTGGTTTCTCGCCAGTTAATAAATAAACGGCTGTAGCTCCTAAAGCGTACAAATCTGTTGACTCGTCAACGCTTTCTCCTGCTTCCTGTTCTGGCGGTGCATAGCCAGGAGTTCTACAAACTGTATCACCATTAAAATTTTCTTGTCCTAGAGTTATCTTCTTAACATTTCCAAAATCTATTAGGTAGAAGCCATCTTCATTAACAATGATATTTTTTGGCTTTATATCCCGATGGATTATATTCTCCTGGTGAACTAATTTCAATATTTTCAGTAATTTTTTGAGAAAATTAATAGTTTCATATTCCGAAAATTTAACTTGGTTTTTCTGTTCTAATTCTTGTTGTAAATTATTACCAGGAATATATTGCTGCACAATATAATATAAATCTTGGTAGTTATTAGATTCATCTAGAACGGCGTTTGATTTAGAAACTGGAGGGTTCTCTAATGGAAAAAAGTCGAATAATCTGGGGATATAAGGGTATTTCTGTCCCAGTTTAAGTAAAGTTATTGCCTCATTCCTAAATGCTTCTTGAGCATTTACTAACTCCTGTTGTGACAAATGATGATTGGGGCAAAACAGTTTTATTACGCAATTCCTATTCAGTAATTCATCATCACGTCTAATCTCTTTGGCAAGAAATGTTCTCCCAAATCCTCCAGGTGTTAGTGGTTGGAATGATAGGTAGCGAAATTGTGTTTGTCCTTCTAGAACTAGTGGAAAATTACAGTTATTACAATATCTTTGCTCTCTCTTATTTAAGATGGCTTGTATATCTTCAGCAGATAGAGAATTTCTAGGTTCTTGGCAGGATGGGCGTGTACAATAATAGAAATTAGATAGAGGCTCTGTATTGTCTTCTTGAGTCATCGTGACTTTTACCTTTCTTGGGAACACTTAGTTAATTTTTATTGACGCTTATTCAACTGAGAAAGTGGCGAGCAAATAGTCATTATTATTGATATGACTGTGGATTATTAAACCTCGTCTACCTTGAGAAACGTAGTTTCATAACACGATTTTGGGATTGCTTCCTTACGTCGCAATGACACATCAAAATAATTAGAAACTCCAGGCTTCAACATGGATGAGGTTTAACTCTAGCGGAAAATTTTAATTTCTAGACGGTATCCCTGTCCTCGCTCCGTTTTAAGAAACTTGGGTTCTCCAGAATCTGGCTCTATTTTTTCCCTTATTCCCCAAACAAGGCGAGTAACCGCATTGTTGTCATAACCAAACGGATCGCCCCAAATTGCCTGAAGCATTTCCTCATACCGACATACGACTGACTGATTATTATTACCCATATTTCTTTGAGCCATGAAATGAATCAATGACTTTTCTTTTCGGCATAGCTTAACTTCTTCCTGAGACTGATTAGTTAGCCGAAAAAGCTTTTCTTGACTTAGGCTATACTCTAAAACAACAGGAGACTGGAATTGTTGAATAGGCTCAGTTTCTCCATCATCTCGAAAGGTAAATTGCCAAAAGATAGGTTGTCCGTTCACAAATTTGACAAAAATAAGAATTGCATCTCTATCCTTAAGAGGTAATATGCCATCAGAACGAACATCTATATCAGTTGCACATTGATGTCGGCGTACAAAGGTTCCATTAGCACTGGACTCATCTACAATCCACCAGCGGCCAGCATTACATTCAATCGCACAATGCTTTCTTCCTACGGCTTTATAGGAGGAAAGCACAATATCATTTTCATCAAGTCTTCCAATGGTAACCCGGTTTTTTCCCTTTTTCTGAGCAAGGATATTCTTGAACCAAATATTGTATTCTCTGCCATCTGGCTGCTTAACCTGTAAATGAGGGCATTGTAAAAATTCTAAATACATTGATTTTTCCTCAAAAATTGTTAAGGATAATATAATAGTGAGATTATCATTGAAATTCCAGTGTATAAAATTGTCTTAGGATTGAAATTAGATTGAATTTTTAAGTTACGAAAATATATATAAATTATTATTTAGTTAGAGGTTGTTTGGAAAGTCTAAAAGCTTACTTAAAACCTCTCTGGTAAACCTCTCTCCTACTAGGAGAGAGGCTTTGAAACCCCCATTCTCTTGTAGGGAAGGGGGATAGGGGGGTTAGGTTTCCTAGGTTTTAATGTTAATAACAATACTTTTCAAACATCCTCTTAGGGACTTCCAGATAAAAAAACATCCCATAGTTATCAGGCAACAAAACATGTAAACTTCACTGTCAACTGTCAACTGTCAACCGTTCTTGTGGGATAATTTATTTCCTGGAGTTCCCTTAAACATATCTTGTCAACTGAACTCGGTAACGTTGCTTTTTAGTTATAGCGATGTCACCAACCTCTAAACGTCCCTTACCGCGAATAGCAATTAAGTCTCCAGATTTTACTTGAGAACTGGCTTGGGTTATTTCCTTCCAGTTAACCCGTACATCCCCACCAGTAATTAAGTCAGCCATTTTACTGCGAGACATCCCAAAACCAGCAGATGCGATCGCATCTAAACGTAAAGAAGCTTCCACGGTGGTTAATTCTTTCTTTTTCGGTTCCCGTATTTTTAATTCACTCAAATCAATCCCTTGGGTTTTGACAGGTACCGAACGCACTTGTTTGAGATTGAGTTCTAAAAATTCTACCAACTCTGGTATCACAATTGCCTGGGCACCTCGTTCTCCCAAAAGATTAATATCCCCTGTCTTTTCCCGGACAATACCAGTCCCTAACATGGCACCCAAAAAGTCGCGGTGAGTGGCGGTGTCAAACAGGAAATTTCCTGCAATATCCACAGCAGCGATCGCAACTTGAGATTGTTCTAGGGGTAATTCGGAACGAGCGATCGCTATTCTTTGCCGTTCAGCCTGGGGATATCCCCCCCAAGGTAGTAATTGTACTTCGGTTAATCGACTGAAAGCTTGTTGTATTTCTGCTAACTCCGGAGGAGATAAAAAGTCTGTTAATACAACTTCCCAAGTTTTGATAGCTTGTTCTGCTAAATCAATTACACGAGCAACAGTATCCCGATTTTCAACACCTTTTAAAAGTTCTTCCCGTCGCAACATTATTACTTATTACTTATTACTTATTACTTATTACTTATTACTTCCCCCTTGTGGGAAGCTCCTGACTAACGTAGAGTATTATCTGCGTAACCTTGAATATTTTCGGGTGCAAATTGCCGTAAAATCTGAGTTGCTTTTCGGGTAACAATTTCAGAATCCTGCACCACAATCAGATATTTATCTGCATTCAGCCTATTTCGATAGGCTAAAGCATCGCCACTACCAAAAAATAAACCTACTCCCCCACCGACAAATATACTTCCTAAACCACCACTTACAGCACCAAGCAGCCCTCCTACCAAATGATTGCCAATTTGACCAGCCCAAGCAAAAGTATGTAAATCGGTGATTAAACTAAAGCTATAACCAGCAAAAAAACCGAATGGTACTAACCACAAAGCCATTAATTTAACTTGCTTTTTCGCTGGTTCTTTGGGGTCAATTAAACCAAATTCATCAGCAGTTTTATAGCCTTTACCTAAAATGGTGCTTTTTATTTCTTGCTTTTCTAAAGCTAAGTAAGCAGCTTCGGCTTTAATTCGGTCTGGTAATACGGCAACAAGATAATTCATGGATTCAATCATTTTGGTTTGAGTAGTATATTGCTGAGCGATCGAGCAATATGCTTCTGTTAAAGATAATTGTAATAGGGCGGGGTAATTTCATTGATCATATATTTTTGCCACCCCCTCAAATTTTATTTAATAGTGTCCAATGGCTGACAAAAATTATTCCAACCTTGTTTAAAAACATACATGAGAACGGGTGTAGCTAAAATTTTGGGAAAGGTTGAGATTCCATCTAATTGTGTCATTATCCCTTGGAGTTTACCATTGAGTAAATCTTCCCTTAATTCAGCTTGACAAATAACAGTACGCCATTTTTTAGCCAAAGCATCTAACCATTCTGAATTATCTGCTCCTGGCTCTTGTCCTACCCGAATAGCTAGGGTCATTGTTGCGTCTTCTAAATCTCCCTCGCAATCCTCAATTAAATCAAGTGCTTCCAAGGCTTGGGGATAATCTGCCAACAGAGAGCGAAACTGGGCAATTTCTTTGGATGTAACGGTCGTCATAAAGCTGTTTTTACTATATGCCAAGAGTTGATGTACTCAGCTATCAAAACATAATGGGAGGGTGAGAACCCCTAGGATTGATCGAGGGGATGAAACCCGACTCAAAGGGCTTTAGCCCTTTGTTTCCATTTTACGTGAACATTGACTACAAAATATGATAGCATTTTGTAGGAGGTGATAAACGGTGTTAACTTTAACTTACGAATATAAAGCCAATCCAACACAAGAGCAAATTAAAGTAATCGAACATACATTAGATGTATGTCGCAAAGTTTGGAATTTTGCTTTGTGTGAGCGAAAGGATTGGCTAAATTCTCGAAAGTCTCCTGTTAATGCTTGTTCAATAGCCTCCGAGTACATCATTGGTGCAGACGCACCTTATCCAAACTACAACAGGCAAGCTAAATCTTTAACCCAAGCCAAAAAACATTATCCAGAACTGACAACTGTTAATGCTCAAGTACTGCAACAGGTATTAAGGAAACTGGAGACAGCATTTATTGATATGAAACGCAAGGGTATGGGATTCCCCCGTTTCAAAAATTGGCACAGAATGCGTTCTTATGTTTATCCTCAGCTTGGGAAAGGGGAGATATTGAGGGGCAATCAAATTAAGTTGCCTCAAATTGGGTGGATGAAGTATGTTCAGTCCCGGGAAATACCTGAGGGTTTTGTAATTAAACAGGTTCGTGTTGTTCGCAAAGCATCTGGATATTTCTTGATGTTTACCCTCGAATCTAATGCCAAGGTTCCTGACATTGTTCCTGGTGGCCATCCTGTGGGATTAGATTTGGGATTGGACAAATTTGTTGCAACTTCTGACGGTACCTTAATTGAACGTCCTAGATTTCTTTTAACCCTACACCGCAAGCTGAAATTGCTGCAACGTAGATTAAAGAAAAAACACAAGGGGTCAAAAAATAGGCACAAATTAAATCGTCAGATTGCCAGATTGCATCAACGCATTTGTGATAGTCGTAAAGACTGGCATTTTAAGTTAGCTCATAAGCTTTGCGATGAAGCAGGAATGATTTTTGTTGAAGATATTGATTTGGGTGTGTGGGCAAGAGGGATGTTCTGTAAGCACACCCTTGATGCTGGATTTGGGCAATTTGTTTCAATCTTGCAATGGGTATGTTGTCAACGTGGAGTGTATTTCGCCAAAGTCAACAAAGACTACACATCTCAAGTTTGTCCTCAATGCAATGCCCACACTGGAAAAAAACAGTTAAA
>JASJCJ010000320.1 GCA_030066045.1 Calothrix sp. MO_167.B12 | reverse complement strand
TTGAGACTCCCTGGGTTAAAACCGCAGGGATTCTAGTCGTAACTTTAAAATGGGATAAATCCACATTTCAAAGTTTGTTTCTAGTTACTATTCTTATAGTCACCTACCAGAATAGAGAACTTACGTCCTGGGGACTCCCATTCACCCCACCCATTAGAACAACTAATTCCGTTACAGAAAAAGCCTTCTCAAGAACCAATAGGCAAGCCATTTCTAGCCCGACTGCATTACTCGCAAACCAGTCTAGTTGTTATTTGCTCGCTAACTATATGGTGCGATATGCGAGCGACTGGCACACCTGAGTTGATTTAACAGGAACATCCTGCTATGCTTCTAATTATGGAGTCAATTTTAGAGTATGTCAAGAGAGAAAAAGATTCAATTCAATGTCAGCCAAAAAGAATATGAAAAGCTTAAGGCTTATGCTAGAAAGGAAGGAGTATCTATGGCAGAAGTGTTAAGAGACTATATCAAGACATTAGACACACAGGGTTAAAACCCTGGTTCGCTCCACTGCCATCCGTTAAAAGCGAGTGCGTAATTCGGATTCGTAATCCGAATGTAAGACGCACTCAAGACACGGGATGGCTTTCTCTCGCTCACTCTTTTTTTTGGTAAAATATTCAATTTGCATTACCTTCAAACGCCGACAAAATCTCTTCTGGTAAAGGATCATTGAAATCTTCGGGAACGGCAAATAAGCCTTTATCTTGCCCTAAAGTGCGGTCTTGGGGTGGTTCTTCCACAGTAACCAGGCACACGATAGGTTTACCAGCTTTGGTGATAACAATATCTTCCTGTGTCATATTACAATATATAAACTAAGCTATTAGCTAAGTCTATTTTACCTTTGCAAGAGTATTTTGTTTCGATGTATTCCGAAGATAATGGCGATCGCTTTTTATTTACTCTGTGGCTTTTGACGCTCTCCGCCGTAAACGGACGGAGATTCTTGGTTCACTGACACGCCTTTAAACTATCTATCCTTAAGGCAATACTTAAACCTAGTATCTGTAGAATTCTACAAATATCGAGTTTAACTTAGATAGCCCCAGAGGGCTTGTCTCCCCAAGCGTACTAGAATACAAATCTAGAGTTCTCCTGCGCCCCAAGATACTTTGGCTTAAAAGGTTTTTACTTTTCTGGTTTTCGCTATTCTGTAGAACGCATACGTTTTTAAAGAGGTCTTTCGCGCCTCTGCTACCAGTATCACTTTACGTCGTTTAACGAAGAGGTGGAAACTGTTAGGGCTGAAATATATGGCAGATCAAAAACCAATTAAGGTAATTATTGGTTTCTTAAAAATTATAGGTTTATTGATTGATATTTGCTCTGAAGTGTCACTGTGTATAGATTTTTTTAATAATTATTAGAATAAAAATTGTTATGATTAATAATAGTATAGAAAAACTCATATATTATGTCTAGACTACCAAAACGTACTAAATCACAAAAAATAGGCGTAAGTGCTGCTGAATTATTTCATGCAGTTTTTAGTGAATTTTGTAATGTTATTCCTGTTCCTCAAGAAAGAGATTTTGGTATTGATTTTACTTGTGAAATTATGAACCACGAATCTCCTACTGGAAAATTATTTAATGTGCAATGTAAAGGCACAGAGCAGGTAATATTCAATAATAATATAATGTCTTTACCAATTAAAGTAGAAACTTTAAACTATTGGCTCATTCAACAAAATCCAACATTTTTAGTCATTGTTGATCGTCAAAATTGTATTTTTTATTGGTCTTTTCCAAAAGATTTTTTAAATTCACTAAATAAAAATTGGCAAGAGCAAAAAACAGTATCGATTCCTGTTCATATAAAAAACTCTATTAATAAAGAATCGATTAATTTACCATCCAATCTTATAGAAATAATTTACAGAGAAGTTTCACTTGTCCCAAAATTTGGCTGCTACTCTAAACAGATATCTCCTAAACTTTCTAATTCTTATCCAACGAAAAATGATAATATTCTTGCTCTAATGCATTACTATTTGGAAGGTAGTCGAATTGCTAACGTTAGAAATGCTTATGGTACTCCAGGAGCAACTGTAGATATTTATCCAGAAACTTTTGGTGGACTAGGACATAGCAAAACAGTTCGAGCTAGAGTTTGGGGGAATTTGAATTTATACGGAGAAGGTGCAATATTACTTCAAATACCAGATGCAAATAACTATGTTCTCAGTTATGAAACATTTAATGAAATGTGTTTTTTACTAAAATATGACTATTCAGATTGTGAAGAAATCTATGTGGATAGATGTGGAGTAGCTTATCCAGGGGCAGCTATTTGGGTAAATTCACCAACAATATCTACTTCAGCAAAAGCATGGTATGAAATTTCTGGAGGGAAACTTAAGCTTTTTAGAGTTCAAGGTAAATGGTATGCTATCAGCCTGAATGCACCTAAAACAGTTAGTTCAAGAAAGAAAGAATATAGAACAGGCAACTATCTTAGATACGATCCTAGAAAAGAGATACTTTGGCATTATTTTGATTTATTTGACCCTAATTATTCATTACCTTTAGCAAAATAAAATTATAAAAGTTTAAAAAACATATTATATTAATGATAATGATATCGATTATCATTATCATTATAGAAAAGAGCTTAGGAATTAGATTATGGTAGCGACAAGCACTAACACCGTTCCCGTCACCGTACTAACAGGTTATCTAGGTGCGGGTAAAACGACCCTCCTCAATCGTATCCTTACTTACGAACACGGCAAAAAAGTAGCAGTCATCGTTAACGAGTTTGGAGAAGTGGGGATTGACAATCAACTGGTGATTGATGCCGATGAAGAAATCTTTGAGATGAACAACGGCTGTATTTGCTGTACAGTGCGAGGGGACTTAATTCGCATTATCGGCAATTTAATGAAGCGTCGCAACAAGTTCGACCATTTGGTCATTGAAACCACTGGATTAGCCGATCCTGCCCCTGTCATTCAAACCTTCTTTGTTGATGAAGATATGAAAGATCAGATTGCTTTGGATGCAGTGGTTACGGTAGTGGATGCCAAACATATTCAGCAACACTGGGAGGCGGATGAAGCACAGGAACAAATTGCTTTTGCCGATGTGATTCTCCTCAATAAAACCGATCTCGTTAGTCCGAAAGAATTGGATGAATTGGAAAGCAAAATCAAAGCCATGAATGGGATGGCGAAAATTCACCGCACCCAAAATTCTGAACTAGGAATGGATGCGTTGTTAGGAGTACAGGCATTCGATTTAAACCGTGCTTTAGAAATTGACCCCGAATTTCTCAATGAGGATGCCCACGAACACGACGAGACAGTAAAATCCTTTGCCATAGTAGAATCTGGAGCAATAGATGGACAAAAACTAAATTTTTGGTTGAGTAATTTACTACAAACTAAAGGGGTAGATATCTTTCGCATGAAAGGTATTTTAAATATTGCAGGGGAAGAAGACCGCTTTGTCTTTCAGGGAGTACATATGCTATTTGATGGGAAACCAGATCGCCCTTGGAAGGAAGAAGAAACCCGTAAGAATGAATTAGTATTTATCGGCCGCAATTTGGATGAGGCAAAACTCAGAGAGGACTTTAAGCAATGTTTGATGTAGGTACAAAGGGTAAAGTCTTATTTCAGCAACAATGGCAGGGTAATCTCTCAGAATACGTTACCGCAGTAGCTTGGTCGCCTGATGGTCTATTAGCGGCCAGTTCGGCTGCCGGAGAAGTAGTTATATGGCAAGATGGCAACCTGGTTAGTTTATTACCTGCGGGTGTAGCATCTATTGACTGTCTGGCTTTTTCTTCTGATGGCAAGTTTTTAGCTTCTGGGGGACAGGATGGCAAGGTTAGAATTTGGTCGATGACTTCCCCCGAAATTCGGGGTAAAAGAGAGATGTCTCCAGATTTAATTGCTAGTTTAGATAATGCGCCCTCATGGGTTGATAAACTGGCTTGGAGTCCTACTTGTAACCACTTAGCCTTTAGTTTGGGGCGTTACGTGCAAATCTGGGATTCAGATAGTCAAACAGTCATTACGACTCTACCCTTTGCTAACTCCTCTGTTTTAGATTTAGCTTGGCGACCCAATGGGGACAGGATAGCCATCGCAGGTAATGGAGGAGTCAAAGTATGGTCTACTACAGATTGGGATGACGACCCTTATCTAATTGATATGCCCTCTGCTAGTATTGTTACGGCTTGGTCTGGGGACAGTAAATATATTGCTTCTGCTAATTTAGACAATACCATTACAGTTCTAGAATATGGTAGTCCTCATCCTTGGGTAATGCGGGGTTTTCCTGGTAAGATTTCCAATCTCACTTGGTCACAACCATTATCAAATAACACGCCTCTCTTAGCAGCATCGAGTATAGAAGATATTGCCGTGTGGAAAAAAGAAACTGACGACCAAGATGGTTGGAATGCCCGAGTTTTAACCATACATGATGGGAAGATTCAAGGGTTAGCGTTTCATCCCCATAGTTTACTACTCGCTTCTGCTGCGGATGATGGTTGGTTGTGTTTATGGACAAAAGCAAAACAAGTAGGACAAATATTAGAACGTTCTATGAATGGTTTGTCCTGTGTAGCTTGGAGTCAAGACGGCAGACAGTTGGCTGCTGGCGGTCAAAATGGAGAGTTAATTATTTTCTCTGAGTGTAAGCGGGGTAAAGGTTTTGGTTGATTTGAGTTAGAAGAAATATCATTTCCCAGAAAAATATTATCAAAGTTTGTAGTAACATTGTTCAGTTGATAATATGTATAATCAGAACGCAATTTTACCGAAAATTTGCGTTTAAAGCCCCGTCCCTTCGGCAAGCTCAGGACAAGCTTTTGAAGACGGCTTTTCGAGGGTTTTAATGTAATTCTTAAGAACTTCATGTGTATAATGAGAGTATAGCGGACAAGGTAATCAACCGCTTTAAAAACCTAGTAGTCTGACCATTAAGTAACAATATAGCGTAGTATATAGGGGTAAATAGTAATTAAACGGACAAAGTGTATCTAACCCCTAAGCAAGTACAAGAAAAATTTGGCTATCATCCGAAAACTTTATCTCGTTG
>JASJCJ010000100.1 GCA_030066045.1 Calothrix sp. MO_167.B12 | reverse complement strand
CGTTGGCTCTTCTTCTTTCGCTAACTCTGCAATCAGAAATTGCATAACTTTCAATTTTTCTGCCCGAGGCAAATCCCTGAGAGTTAGGAATAGTTCTGCTGTAGTCATAAAACAGAGAAAAATGAGCGGCTTCTTTATTTTCTCATAGCCACCCAGCATTGAAATGAAAGTGACACGAAATAGAGCGACGCTCCCAAAGGGAGCCGCCTTCAGGCGATCGCAAAAGCCGAGCTAGTTTATAGCGGTTCCCAGACTAGTGATGTATATTCACAAAACCAAAAGGGTTGATAAATTAAATATAGCTTTTGGCGTACCTCGTACGGATGAAAACCGCTATATATCAAGGTTAATTACCCTCATTGTCAGATTTTTGTTTAACTATAGCATAAATTTTTATAATCTCAACTTCACTTAACCCAAATGGTGTGAGCACATTCAAAGCTTCTACAAAACATTCATCATCTAAATCTACCTTTGGATTTACAGGCTGTTTGCGTAACTCGTCAATTGCCATTTCAACCTCGTGACGTTTCATTGATGAAAGCATCTTGTTCTTAATAATTTCGGCCAATACTGAACTAGTTAAAGACACTAGAAAAGGAATCATGGCTTGAAGTAATATAACTTCCAAAATGCCACCATCTATTAATTTTTGAGTGCTTTCATCTGAAGACACTTCTAGCTGTTTCGTGTTAATTTCTGCTGTAATAGCTTCACGAGTTACGGTGATGTATTCATCGCTAAGCATTTGTGACACTATGATTTCTCCTCCCAAATGAGTCGACTAGAATTAATGCCTTTTAATTCTAAGTATTTCCGAAGAGTACATTCTTTCTGAGGAATGCTATCTAAATTTGTAATATTTGTACACTCTTGTAGAGCAACATGACATCCGCGCTTTGCCCAAGGACATCTTAAAAAATTCTCCTTCAAAACCGCTAATTGTAATGCACGACACATAGAACGCATTACAATTTCTTGCAAGAATGTCATAGCCTTAGGCATCTCAACTTCCAATGCATCCTCAAAAGAGGAATTCTCTGGCACATTTTCCCAAGTTATGGCATCGAAGTTAATTAGCTCCCAGACAGGGATTGTTGAAAAGTCCAACGGTAGTGAAAGCGCATGTTTAGCTTTACCTTCATCATTACTATAACCAAAAAATCGCAGTAATTTCATTCCATTTGGTGTTATATGAACTAAAGGTACAAGCTGTGAAGCGCACGCAGAAATTGCGTCGTTAATTAGCATGTCAATAGATTGTTCACGTCTTTGAACTAACATCCTGAAGCGATATCCATCTGACATGGAACGACGCTTTTCTCGAAATGACAACAACTTTGCTTCCCATGTTGCCTGCGTCTCCCTATATCCTGGCCAACCTGCTCTCACTGCCAACCAATCAAATAAAACTTCATAGAACCCTTTGCCTTTACCTTCCCCAGCTGGAGGAAATCCATTTTCCTCTTGTAGTATTGTCATCGCTTTAATAAATCGGGGAACAGGTTGAAAATCCATTAAATTGTTTTGTCTAAGTTCGATCCTCTTGGCAATAATTTCCACTGGTGGCACATGTAGAGCAATGTCTGATACATACAGAAAACCAATATCTAGCAATCTTCGAGGAGTATAAGCTAAAGCATCATCAGGCCAAGATCGCAACTTTCGCGGGTTTACTCCAGTTAATCTCACTCCTAGCAGCGCATCAAATAATCGCAATGCCAGATTGTATGTTGAACTCAACTTATCAGGTAGTAATGGTAGTTCTGACCTCCATTCTCTGAGATACTCCAGATCTTCATCGCTTTTGGCTCGCTGTGCTAAGCCAATTAGTGTTTTAACAGCGACAATTCCTTCCAGCAGATGCGTTCCAGTTAACGCAATCTTATCGGGTAACCCACTATCATCATCCAATGATAGTGATGATGTATCCAATAATGTAGGCTGACTAAGTGGTATTTCAGTAAGCCATTGTCGTTCTATTAAAATATTTAGATTCTCTTTTTTTCGATGATTGGGGATTTCAACTGTATCGATTAATGGACAAACTATCTTGTCCTTAATCTCTGAACGACTCAAGATAGAGAATGTTATTGCCGCAGCTTCATCAAGAAGGAAATCAATGTTGAGGCAAGTACCTAAAGACAGATCATGAATAAAGTGCGAAGTCTCGTGTAATAGAGCAATTATACGAATAGTCGATTGGGGATCATTAATCCCAACTCCAAAAAGCTGATGCAGCGCATCAGTGAAATCATATATCAACCCGCTAAACGCTTCTGAGTACAGAAGTCCAAGGTGATAAAGCCCAATATTTAAGTTTTCTTGAGCTGTCATAGTAACCTCCATAGTCTTCTGATGAAGAGGAAAATATTTAAACATTATTCATACAAAACGGAAAAAAGTTACGTTGTTTGGATTAGACGTTATATATTTTTTCATGATAAACGCCATCCCAAGGATATGGGAACTCCAGAAATTGAGGCATTTTTGACGGATTTAGCAGTTAACCAAAAAGTTGCGGCTTCTACACAAAATCAAGCTTTAAATGCAATTCTATTTCTCTTCAAAGAAGTATTAAAATAAGATTAAGATTTAAAAGTCGATGCAGTATTTGCAAAGAAATCTAAATATTTACCAACCATTTTAACGAAGGATGAAGTATTCGCAATTATTCAAAAATTATCTGGTGTACATCAACTTTTAATTAAGTTACTTTATGGCACAGGTTTAAGGTTAAATGAAGTCTTAAATTGACGGGTTAAAGATATTGATTTTGCCCAGAACCAAATTACTGTCCGCGATACAAAGGGAAATAAAAGTCGAGTAACAATGCTGCCTGGCAATATTGGAGAAAAAGTCCCCTTCCCCAAAATCGTCTAAACTCAAAGTGTCCGCTAACTGCACAGATTAAATGCCTCGCTGGTTTAATACTGCTGGTCCTTGCAAACCAGACAAGCACTACATGCTCCCACCTACAAGTCGCTTACCCGACTTGGAAACCCTCATCGAACAAGAAAGTTATTTTGTCGTCCACGCACCGCGACAAACGGGAAAAACCACAGCAATGCTTGCATTAGCGCAACAACTTACTGCAAGTGGACGTTATGCATCTGTAATGGTATCGGTAGAAGTAGGTAGTGCTTTTAACAATGACCCAGGTGCAGCAGAATTAGCAATTTTGGGAACTTGGTACGATACAATTTCCATACGATTGCCCGATGAATTGCAACCACCAGTTCTAAATCAACGGCAAAAAGAAGAACCAGGACGCAGAATCCGGGCTTTTTTCCAATCTTGGGCAAAAGCTTCACCAAGACCCTTAGTAATATTTATCGATGAAATTGATTCCTTGCAAGACCAAACCCTAATTTCCGTATTGCGACAGTTACGGGATGGTTTTCCCAATCGCCCAGAGAATTTTCCCTCATCCGTGGGATTAATAGGTTTACGGGATGTACGGGATTATAAAGTTGCATCCGGTGGTAGCGACAGATTAAACACAGCTAGTCCTTTTAATATTAAGGTTACTTCCATTATCCTAAGAAATTTTAACGAAGCAGAGGTACGAAAATTATACCAACAACATACAGACGAAACGGGACAAATTTTTACCCCAGAAGCAACAGCCACAGCCTTTGATTTAACACAAGGACAACCTTGGTTAGTCAATGCATTGGCGAAAGAAGTTGTGGAAAAAATGGTTAAAGATAGAAATATTCCTATTACCAAGGAACATATTTTACAAGCCAAGGAAATATTAATTGCTCGCCAAGATACTCACCTAGATTCCCTTGCGGAAAAACTCAGAGAACAACGAGTCAAAAATATTATTGAACCAATATTATCTGGACAAGCATTAGGTGATACCCCACCAGATGACCGACAATATTTAATAGATTTGGGATTATTGCGACGCGATCCTGCGGGGGGACTGGTAATTGCCAATCCAATTTACCGCGAAGTCATTCCCCGTGTTTTAGTTCAAGGAACACAGGATAGTTTACCCCACATTAGTCCCAGTTGGTTAAACTCGTCAGGGGAATTAAATAAAGATGCTTTACTAGAAGCTTTTATTCGGTTTTGGCGACAGCATGGGGAACCGCTATTAGGTAGTGCGGCTTATCACGAAATTGCACCCCACATCGTATTAATGGCTTTCTTACATCGTGTTGTCAATGGTGGTGGAACCCTGGAGAGGGAATATGCCATTGGTAGTGACAGAATGGATTTATGTTTGAGGTATAAAAATATCACCTTGGGAATCGAATTAAAGGTATGGCGTGAAAAGAAGCGTGACCCCCAAAGCGAAGGAATCGAGCAATTAGAATCCTATTTAGCCCGTTTGGGATTGAATCAAGGTTGGTTGTTTGTATTTGATAGACGTAAAAATGCATTACCAATTGAAGAACGTTTATCAACACAGATTGTTAATACCGAAAATCAACGGGCGATTACTGTTATCCGGGCGTGAATTAGGACATTAGACAGAATTTTCAGGATGCTTTTATCGTGGAACAATGCCCAAAGAAATTGATTGAAACTCTTTCTTTGTCACAATTAGAAAATCTGGGCGAAGCACTGCTTGATTTTACAAGTATGGCTGATTTACAGGTTTGGTTAGAAGGGATTGGGGATTAAGTTTGTGTGGGAGTACCATAAATTTCCGGTCAAAAAACTAGGATAATGGTAAGGCTGAGTTCAATTGTTGCCTATACTCAATGTCATTTGATAACCTCTGCAAGCTCCTATCAGAAAAATATCCTGCAAACTTCGCCCATTGGATTTTAGGTACACCCCAAACAACCGCCAAAGTCCTGAAAACCGAATTGAGTATTGAACCAATACGGGCTGATTACCTGACATTTTTGCAACTACAACAACGGATATTACACCTGGAATTTCAAACCAAACTGGAATCAACCCCACCCTTACCTTTGCGAATGCTAGATTATTGGGTGCGGTTGTATCGCTTATATCGTCTACCAGTGACCCAAGTTGTTGTATTATTGCTTCCCCCCGCACCAGAAACAGTCATCGAAACATCCTTTAACATGGAAACCACCCGTCACGAATATCGGGTAATCCGGATGTGGGAGGAAAACCCAGAAATATTCCTCAATGACCAAGCCTTGTTACCATTAGCACCACTGGCAGCAACAAAGCAACCGCAAATTTTGCTACAACAAGTGGTGGAACGAGTGAATCAACTTTCTGTGGAGAAACGAGGAGAAATTTCCGCCTATACCCAAATCTTAGCCGGGTTAAAATATAAAAAGGACTTAATTCGACAACTGTTCCGGGAGGGTGTCATGCGCGAGTCAGTCATTTATCAAGAAATCCTTGCTGAAGGTGAACAAAAGGGACGGAAAACTGAGGGAAAAACGCTCATTTTCCGTCTACTAACTCGACAGGTAGGGGAATTACCCCAAGATGTGCGTCAACGGATAGAAACTCTGTCTTTATCACAATTAGAAAATCTCGGCGAAGCACTGCTTGATTTTACCAGTATGGCTGATTTACAGGTTTGGTTAGAAGGGATTGGGGATTGAGTTTGTCTGGGGGTACCATCAATTGCTAGTCCAAAAACTAGGATAATGGTAAGGCTGAGTTTAATTGTTGCCTATAGAAAATGTCATTTGATAATCTCTGCAAGCTCCTATCAGAAAAATATCCTGCAAACTTCGCCCATTGGATTTTAGGTACACCCCAAACAACTGTCAAAGTCCTGAAAACCGAATTGAGTATTGAACCAATACGGGCTGATTACCTGACATTTTTGCAACTATAGCTGTAGCCATTTTGATTAGGACAGTATTGCTTGACTCAATGACTCCCACCTGTCAACTGTCAACTGTCAACAGTCAACATCAAAGACGTCCTAACTTGACTGGCTATAGCTATACAACAACGGATATTACACCTGGAATTTCAAACCAAACTGGAATCAACCCCACCCTTACCTTTGCGAATGCTAGATTACTGGGTGCGATTGTATCGCTTATATCGTCTACCAGTGACCCAAGTTGTTGTATTATTGCTTCCCCCCACAGCAGAAACAGTCATCGAAACATCCTTTAACATGGAAACTACCCGTCACGAATATCGGGTAATCCGGATGTGGGAGGAAAACCCAGAAATATTTCTCAATGACCAAGCCTTGTTACCATTAGCACCACTGGCAGCAACAAAGCAACCGCAAATATTGCTACAACAAGTAGTGGAACGAGTGAATCAACTTTCGGTGGAGAAACGAGGAGAAATTTCCGCCTATACCCAAATCTTAGCCGGGTTAAAATATAAAAAAGACTTAATTCGACAACTCTTCCGGGAGGGTATGATGCGCGAGTCAGTCATTTATCAGGAAATCCTTGCTGAAGGTGAACAAAGAGGAGAACAAAAGGGACGGGAAGCTGAGGGAAGAACACTCATTTTCCGTCTACTAACTCGACGGGTAGGGGAATTGCCCCAAGATGTACGTCAACGCATAGAAACTCTGTCTTTGTCACAATTAGAAAATCTCGGCGAAGCGTTACTAGATTTTCAGGGAATGGCTGATTTAGATGCTTGGTTTAGCCAAGAAGGTGTTTAGATAGCCTTTTTACTTATAATTCTTTAACGGATAGCTCTTCTCTACAAAACCAAATGATCTAATTAGAGCGCAAGATTATAATGAGCGTGTAACGAATTTCATGCTCGATCTATACCGAGCCGCATTGCGGTATTTTTCTCTTGCAATGTTCTTCATTATGATTCTTGGAATCGGAAATATTATCTTCACTGATAGCAGCTGGATAAACAACATCGCCGTCTGCGTAAAATGGCTTTGCAAATATCTTTACCAAATCTTTACAAAAATTAACATAAAGATGGGTTTCACCCCTCATCCCTAAGCTGTTATAATCTGTTATAGAGATGCACCCTGATGATCTGGAGAGCAGCCCAAGAGGCTCTCCTTTTTTCGTTAAACGTTAAAAGATAATCAGTGGCGTTCGGTTGTAGCAGAGACGCGGCAGGGCATACAGGAAAACAGTAAAGAGATACTTTTTTATTGTGTTTTCCCGTATCCCCTGCATTATTTATTTTTTAGGCGATCGCCTCCGGTGAGAAATACATTATACATCACTTGTCAGGTTTTAAGGTAAGTAAGTCAACATAATTATTTTTCTATCTACTTTTGCGAAAACGGGCGGTAATACTACTATTAGAAGACGTGAAGACCGATCCAGATGATAACAGGTCTATTTTTACAATGACTATGAGAACAAATATATTTTCCTTTTAATTACCTGAAAATTTAACTTCAGGTCATCTACCTGTGATGTTCGTTCCTGAAAAAGATTATGCAACCCACTAATCCTAACCAATTTACAGAAAAAGCCTGGGAAGCGATCGCCCATACTCCTGATATTGCCAAACAGTATCAACAACAGCAAATAGAAAGCGAACACCTGATGAAAGCATTGCTGGAACAGGAAGGGCTGGCGAGTGCGATTTTTACGAAAGCGGATGTGAATTTACAGCAGCTGCGCGAACACACGGAACAGTTTCTGCAACAGCAACCAAAAGTATCTGGTAGCATTAGTTCTGTATACTTAGGGCGTAGTTTGGATCGGTTGTTGGATCGGGCTGAGGCTTGTCGCAAGGAATTTAAAGACGAATATATTTCTATTGAGCATTTATTACTTGGTTACGCTGAAGATGACCGTTTTGGCAAAGGTTTATTTCAAGAGTTTGGCTTAAATGAAGGCAAACTGAAAAATATTATTAAACAGATTCGTGGGAACCAAACAGTGACTGACCAAAATCCCGAAGGCAAATACCAAGCACTGGAAAAATATGGACGGGATCTGACTGAAGCGGCCCGCCAAGGTAAGCTCGATCCGGTAATTGGCAGGGATGATGAGATTCGCCGCACCATCCAAATTCTTTCCCGTCGGACTAAGAACAACCCCGTCCTGATTGGGGAACCGGGGGTGGGTAAAACTGCGATCGCAGAAGGTTTGGCACAGCGTATAATAACTGGTGATGTGCCCCAATCCTTAAAAGATCGGAAGTTAATTGCTTTGGATATGGGGGCTTTGATTGCCGGGGCGAAGTTCCGGGGTGAGTTTGAGGAACGGCTAAAGGCGGTATTAAAGGAAGTTACGGAATCTGAGGGGAATATTGTCCTGTTTATTGATGAGATTCACACCGTTGTTGGTGCTGGGGCGACTCAAGGGGCGATGGATGCCGGGAATTTACTTAAACCCATGTTGGCACGGGGTGAGTTGCGTTGTATTGGGGCGACAACTCTGGATGAATACCGCAAGTATATTGAAAAGGATGCGGCATTGGAAAGACGCTTCCAGCAGGTGTATGTGGATCAACCCAGTGTGGAAGATACCATTTCCATTTTGCGGGGTTTGAAAGAACGGTATGAAGTTCATCACGGGGTGAAGATTTCCGATAGTTCCCTGGTAGCAGCAGCTACATTATCTAGTCGATATATTAGCGATCGCTTCTTGCCAGATAAGGCCATTGATTTGGTGGATGAAGCGGCGGCTAGGTTGAAAATGGAAATTACCTCTAAGCCTGAGGAATTGGACGAAATAGACCGGAAAATTTTGCAGTTGGAAATGGAAAAATTATCCCTGCAAAAGGAAAGTGATGCTGGTTCTAAGGAGCGTTTAGAAAGGTTAGAAAAAGAACTCGCTGATTTGAAAGAAGAACAAAGGGCGCTCAATGCTCAATGGCAATCGGAAAAGGATGTAATTACCAAAATTCAGTCGGTGAAGGAAGAAATTGACCGGGTGAATTTGGAAATTCAGCAAGCGGAACGCAACTATGATCTTAACCGTGCTGCGGAGTTGAAGTATGGTAAGTTAACAGACTTACATCGGCAATTGGAAACCACTGAAGCTGAACTAGCTCAGGCACAGGGAAGCGGTACTTCTCTACTCAGGGAGGAAGTCACCGAAGCTGATATTGCGGAAATTATTTCCAAGTGGACGGGGATTCCCATCAGTAAGTTGGTAGAATCGGAAATGGAGAAGCTACTGCACCTAGAAGATGAGCTACATCAGCGCGTCATCGGACAAGAAGAAGCAGTTACCGCCGTCGCCGATGCCATTCAACGTTCCCGCGCTGGTTTAGCAGATCCCAACCGTCCCATTGCTAGTTTTATTTTCCTTGGTCCTACGGGGGTAGGTAAAACGGAATTAGCTAAGGCATTAGCGGCGTATATGTTCGATACCGAGGAAGCATTGGTACGAATTGATATGTCTGAGTATATGGAGAAACACACCGTTTCTCGGTTAATTGGTGCCCCTCCAGGATATGTGGGTTATGAAGAAGGGGGACAACTCACCGAAGCTATTCGCCGTCGTCCCTATGCTGTGATTCTGTTCGACGAAATCGAAAAAGCACACGCGGATGTATTTAATATCTTCCTGCAAATTTTAGATGATGGACGGGTTACTGATGCCCAAGGTCATACGGTGGACTTTAAGAACACTATTATTATTATGACCAGCAACATCGGCTCCCAGTATATTCTTGATGTGGCTGGGGATGATGCCCGTTATGATGAAATGCGCCATCGGGTAATGGAAGCCATGCGAACTAGCTTCCGTCCGGAATTCCTCAACCGAATTGATGAAATTATTATCTTCCATGCCCTACTCAAACAGCAACTACGGCAAATTGTTCAGTTGCAAGTAGAAAAACTGCACCAAAGATTGGGCGATCGCAATATGTCTCTCAAGCTTGCTGATGCTTCCCTTGATTTTATTGCCGATGTTGGTTTTGACCCGGTGTTTGGTGCTCGTCCCCTGAAACGTGCTATTCAACGGGAGTTGGAAACCCAGATTGCGAAGGCGATTTTAAGGGGTGAGTTTAGCGATGGTGACACTATTTATGTAGATGTGGAGAATGAGCGTCTTGCCTTTAAGCGTTTACCCGCAGAGTTGTTAACAACTTAGTTTGGATCTTTAGATTAGTATTCCCAAAGACGCAAAAGCATAACAAATGAGTTTGCGTCTTTTTGGGTATCGCTGAATCCATGTATAAATTAAGTTCGCGCATTAGAGGCACAGGGGCAAAGAAGTCTGCAAAGTTTTTATCGTAACTAATTAAGCGAACCTGATATAAAGTAATTTGCTTTAAGTATTTTTCCCTTTTTGAGTCAATATACGCCCATTATATAGTTGCTTATCCTGCCACGAATTTGTATAAAAAGTCAACCTCAAAAACCTTAATTTTTCGTTGACAAAACCGTATATTTGGCTACAGTTTATCGATTTTTTTTGATTTTAAGTAACAGTTTCGTTACAAGAAGGTTGATTAGATTAAGCACATCAAAGAATTATTGCAAAATGATAAATATTTAACCGTGGAAAACCGTTACAATAACCAAAATTGTTCTAAGTATTGGTACGATTGCTGTTGATATTTTCACCATCACCAATAATATCAGGATGCGATCGCTTGGGTTAATTCCTCAGGTGTAAGTAACCATTGTAAAACATCACTATCAATTCTGAACGAGATTGCCAGCCTCTTAAGTTTCTTGGAGTTTAGGCGATCGCATTTTTGATTGTTCCTGCGATCGCGCTCATTGCTCAAGAGCTAAAAACAGCTATAAGTTTTGTTTAACAAGAGATTTGAGGAGCAAAGTGAGTCTAATTGCAATGAATTGAGAGAAAATGTTTGACTTTGACTGATTATTATGTATAATTTCTAACGTTAACGGTTATCAAAAATAATCATCACCAAAAGGAGTTAATAATGGCAGAAATAATTTCTGGTCTTGTTGACAGAGATGGTCGTATATATGAAGGACAAGGGTTTGAGGTAAAAAAGATTGATGTTGGCTACGAAATAACATTTCTTACCTTAAAAAAACCACCTACTATTGTCGCCCAAGCATGGGAAATTGATGACGCAATAACATGCGTAACTGTAGGATATTTGCCTTCGCCAGTTAAAGTAGTGATAGCGACACTAGATAAAGATGGCAGATTCGTACCAAACGCTTTTACCTTCATAGCCGTAAGCAATGGCTAAGTGTTCTTAGAATTGCGAACTGTGTTTGCACTAGCGCGAACTATCTATAACTAAAATCAACGATCACCACTCTTTTTGAGAGAAAGATGATTGCTCTGTGGTGCGGCAAAAATTCTCAGTTTTGCCACAAAACAGTCAAATAATCATTTTTTCTGTAGGGTGCGTGACGCTGCGAGAATATTTGAATTTAGCAATGAAACTTGTAACGTCACGCACCAATCATTGATTGTGAGACGCAGCTTTAGTCCTGTTATATTTTCAGCATCATCAAGAATACCGGGATGAGATCGCTCCATAGTTGATTATCCTGAGTTAAGTTTAAAATTTGATAATGCTTTTTGAGTCAGTATATACCCACCATACAATTGCTGATCTTGCCATAAATTTGTATAAAAAGTCAACCTCAAAAACCTTAATTTTCCGTTGATAAAACCGTATATTTGGCTACAGTTTATCAATTTTTTGCGATTTTCAGTAACAATTTCGTTACAAGAAGGTTGATTAGATTAAGTACATCAAATAATTATTGCAAAATGATAAATATTTAACCGTGGAAAACCGTTACAATAACCAAAATTCTTCTAAGTATTGGTACGATCGCTGTTGATATTTTCACCATCACTAAGAATACCAGGATGCGATCGCTCCGTAGTTGATGATAAAATTGATTTCTAGTTGTGTTATTGGGCTACCTTAAAGTGGTGCAAGTTGTCAGCGCATCTACTTCTTCCAAGGTAATTTCGTCTCCATCTCCATTAATACAGAAAAAACGAAATAAACTGCCTTGCTCAAACAGCAACTACGGTAAATTGTTCAGTTGCAAGTAGAAAAACTGCACCAAAGATTGGGCGATCACAATATGTCTCTCAAGCTTGCTGATGCATCCCTTGATTTTATTGCCGATGTTGGTTTTGACCCGGTATTTGGTGCTCGTCCCCTCAAACGTGCTATTCAACGGGAGTTGGAAACCCAGATTGCCAAGGCGATTTTAAGGGGTGAGTTTAGCGATGGTGACACTATTTATGTAGATGTGGAGAATGAGCGTCTTGCCTTTAAGCGTTTACCTGCAGAGTTGTTGACAACTTAGTTTGGATCGTAGATTACAGCGATTTTCGGGTAGTAGAAAACCGTTACATTAACCAAAATAGTTCTGAGTATTAGTGCGATTGCTGTTGATATTTTCACCATCACCAATAAGACCAGGATGCGATCACTCCGTAGTTTGATGATAAAATATTTTATGCTAGTCTGATTTGGGCATTTTTAACTGGTGAAATAGCCTCAATTACGGCAATTAAAGTTAATCTACAAGTGTAGCAATCAATTTGGATGATTGATTCTTGTCTAACTAATTAATCTAAATATGTAAAGGTCTAAATAATGAATAATTTTTATTTAGTCTATGATGAAGATGATAAAGGTGCAGCAAATAAGATAAGAGAAAACTTAGCAAAATGGAATCTAAATACCCGAAGCATTATAGATACTCCAGTAGGTACGAATACATTAGAACAAATAAGAAAAGAAATACAAAAAGCAAAATTTGTCCTTATTTTAGTTTCAAGCAATTACATTGGGTTTCAGAGGTTAAGGAGCATAATTGAAGAATTCGCAGGTCTAGGGATAACAGCTAGAGAAAGAAAATGTATCCCGATTTTAATAGAGAACGTTGAAATACCATATGAACTGATAGGCATCAATTCAGTAAATTTAGCTGGAGGTTATGATGATGTTGAAAATGAAGAATATAAAAAGTTATCTAAACTGATTAGAAAAAGAGCACCAGGAAATTTAATAACAGAGAATCGGATATCAATTGTAATTGCCGTCTTAACTTTGATTGCTGCTATCATGGCGATTCCTATAGTTCATGCATTAATATTTGGAGTTGTAAAACCACGACAAAAAGACACTCCTAATATAAATCCTTCTAACTCTCCGACACTAACTCCTAAGTCCACCGCCACACAAACTCCCACACAAACTCCCACACAAACTCCCACACAAACCCCTACACAAACTTCTACAGATGAAGATTTATCTAAAATCACAGAATTAGATGAATTGCTAAAAACAGGCAAGTTGCGAGAAGCAAATGATAAAACCTCAGAGATATTACTTAAGTATAGTAATGCAAAAACCCATCTAGATACTGGTGCATACTCAATACCAAGAATACCCAAGGATGTCTACTTAAAAATTGATAGGCTCTGGCGAGAATACAGTAGAGGTCATTTTGGTATGACTGCACAGAATAGTATTTGGGAAGATGTCAGAAGTTCGTTTATAAAGCAGGGTAAGAATTGTTCTGGTAGTGAGAAAATACAGGATGAATGCTTCAAAGAATTTGCCAAACGAGTGGGACACCTCGATCAAAGTGGTAATTACCTACAAATTGATAGTCTTAAGTACAACATTACTTTAGCTCCACAAGGGCACCTTCCTGTCATAGGTCTTCCTTTCACTTATACTTTTAATCTTGCAAGACGAATTAATAATCAGTCTCACCTAGATGCTAGATATAGGCAACATTACTAAAACTTTCCAATGGACTTAGGACTTACTCAACTGGCATATTTTTTCTGTAGAGTGCGTGACAGCGCGAAAATATTTGAACATAGCAATCAGACTTATAACATCACGCACCAATCACCGATTGTGACATGTAGGTTTAGTCCTATTAATTTTGGGTTTCGTTTTGAATCTTATTGTAATGTTCAAAGTAGGATCGTAATACCGCATTCATTAAAGACTGATAGCCTTTACCTTGATTTTTAAACCATTGCAAAACATCACTATCAATTCTTAATGAAATTGCTTGTTTCGTAATGGGTTGAACAAGTTTGGCATTTTCCCAAAAATGAGCATCTAATTCAGGAATATCAGAAGTATCAATATCTTCATTGGGAATATTCTGAATTTCTTCAAGTCGTTTGGTTGAGATATTCATAATATGTTTTCCTTTCTTGTGGAGTTGCTTTCCTAGCTGAAATAATGTGGATAACTCCTATTCTGTCTGTATAAGCAACAGTAACAATTACCAAATTTTGTATTAATGTAATACGCCTGGTGTGAATTAAAAATAACTCTTGTATCATCAGGGTTTTGACCCTTAGCTCAAATTATAATTTGAAAAATATGAGCACGTTTACAAGGGTTTCAGAAATCAAATCACACTACCCGTGTAATATACTGCATTGTGGGGAATTTTTTGAGTAGACACAGTTTATATGTAAGATAATCTTTGATCTGAAACCAATTAATTGGAGATTGTCATCAAATCATGTCAATTTCCAAATTTAGCTACTCATATCAAACCATAACAGCATGGCAAACCTCACACCTAATCCCAGCTTCAGTTTGACAATTCGCATTGAAATACCTAACCGCATTGGTATGTTGGCTAGTGTTACCAATGCGATCGCATCTAGTGGTGGTAATCTGGGACAAATTGATTTAATTGAACAAACCAGGAAAATTTCCATCCGGGATATCACCGTAGATGCTGCTAGTACAGAACAAGCTGAGGGAATTGTGCAAGCGGTGAAGACTTTACCTGATATTAAGGTGTTAAATGTTTACGATCGCACCTTTAATTTACACCGGGGGGGTAAAATTAGTATTGCCAGTCGTATTCATCTCAAAAGCGTTTCTGACTTGGCAATGGCTTATACTCCAGGGGTAGGTAGAATTTGTAGTGCGATCGCTCAAAATCCAGAGGAAGTATATAATCTCACTGTTAAACAAAATATGGTTGCCATTGTGACTGATGGTAGTGCTGTATTGGGTTTAGGTAATTTGGGTCCAGCAGCAGCTTTACCTGTAATGGAAGGGAAAGCCATGCTATTTAAAGAATTTGCTGGCATCGATGCTTTCCCTATCTGTATAGATAGCCAAGATACAGAGGAGATTGTCCGCACAGTTAAGAATATTGCCCCTGTGTTTGGAGGGGTGAACTTAGAGGATATTGCAGCTCCCCGTTGCTTTGAAATTGAAGCCAGACTCAGGCAAGAATTAGATATTCCTGTATTTCATGACGATCAACATGGTACAGCGATCGTTACCCTAGCAGCTTTATTAAATGCTCTGAAATTAGTACATAAGTCCATAGAACAAGTCCGGATTGTAATTAATGGTGCCGGAGCCGCTGGAGTCGCCGTAGCCCGGTTGCTGCGTAAAGCCGGAGCAGAAACCATCTGGATGTGCGATTCCCAAGGAATTATTTCCACCAGTCGCCCCCATTTAACCCCAGAAAAGCAGGAATTTGCTGTCAAAGCCCAAGGTGCTTTAGCCGGTGCAATGCAAGGGGCTGATGTGTTTATTGGCTTGAGTGCGCCGGGAGTACTCACCCCAGAAATGGTGAAATCTATGGCAAAAGATCCAATTGTCTTTGCCATGGCAAACCCCATTCCCGAAATTCAGCCAGAATTAATTTACAATGATGTTGCCGTGATTGCTACCGGCCGCAGCGACTACCCCAACCAAATTAACAACGTCCTAGCCTTCCCTGGGGTATTTCGCGGTGCATTAGATTGTCGAGCTGCTACCATTACAGCTACCATGTACCTAGAAGCTGCAAATGCGATCGCTTCATTAATCAAACCCTCCGATCTAGATCGAGAACATATCATCCCTTCTGTTTTCGATGAGCGAGTAGCTACTGCCGTTGCTAGTGCAGTACAAAGAGCTGCCCGTCAAGAAGGTATTGCTTCTTGCTAAGATTATTTATTATTAGGGTGGGCACTGCCCACCGGGTGAATAAAAAAATGTATGGGAGAGCTAGAAAAAGTAAGTAATTAGCATTGCAAGTGTTCTTTTGTGACTCTTTTAAAATCCGAGTGATTCAGTTTCTTTTAAAAACTCTCTTATTTTCTGCCATCTTGGAGATGTTTTAGAAGCTTGACTACTTCTCTCCTTCCATTCCTCAATTAACTCTAGTAATAGATTTACTTCGTGAACCTTATCAGCCCATTGGGTTGGTACACGTCTGGGCATAGTCTTGGGGGCTTTGCCCGTTTTTTTGCGTCCTGCTCCTTCCCTATGGCCTCCGCGTTTAGGTTTGATTGAAGAGATAAACCAAGGACGTTTGTAATCCATCGCAAGCATTTTTATCTCTGCTGTTTTCCATACCTCATCAATATCTTTTGATTCAGTTTCAATCTCGAATTTTAAATCGTTGTCGCCGTTGCTGATAAACACGTTGTAGTAGTGCATGTTGATTTAAATAATTATTGTTAAATATCTTTAAGTTTTTACTTTAAGTTTTTATTTTGTGATTTTACTTATAAAGTATGTGATTTTTAAATATAGCCATGAATAATTGTATTCTTTTACATGCTTCTCAACTTAATCTTGACGAGAATAAGAGTCATACTTCAGCTATTCAAATTAAATTTAAGGGTCTTGATAAAGGAGGAACTGTTGTATTTTCTCCTGGTATTTATATGATTGCTTCTGGATTTTCTTTAAAGCCATTTGATAATACTCGTATTGTTCTTATGGATGGCTGTATAATTCAGTCTATTTCTGGAGAAGGTCAAGACCATCAGATTTTTAATCTTGATGGTAGGAATAATATTTCAATCGAAGGTTTGGGTATTATTAAGAATTTTTCCTCTGACAATAATCAAAGTGGTTTTGTAAATGGTATTACAGCTGAATCTTGTAATAACTTGACAATTCGAGGTATTACTTTTGATATGAAAGATTCTTTTTCTGACAGTGAAACTCTTTCTTCTATTGAGGTTAATTGTGTTAATAATGCTTTAATTCAGAATTGTACTTTTATGGGTGGTTATTATGGGATTTCAGCCAAATCTTGTAATAACTTGACAATTCGAGGTATTACCTCTGATATGAAAGATTCTTTTTCTAAAGGTAAAACTCCGTCTTCTATTGAGGCTAATGATGTTAATAATGTTTTAATTCAGAATTGTACTTTTATAGGTGGTTATTATGGTGTTCGTATTTTTGGTGGCACTTACCTTCGAGTTTTTGATAATGAGTGTTTTAAACAGCATGAATTAGGTATTAATCTTGTTTCTGATACTAAGAATATTGAGAATGCTTGGATAGAGCGAAATCATTGCCATCAAATTAAAAGTGATGGTATAAAGTTATCTGTTACACCAGGTGAACTTTATTTTCATAGAAATGTCTTTATTTTATATAATTCGTGCCATGATAATTCTCGTGATGGTATTGATGTAGCGTTACATCAAGGTGAGAATATTCATATTGAAGGTAATATTGTCTATGCTAACTTTAATTATGGTATTGAGTTTAAGTTATATATTTTAGATGAATTGTACTTGTCTCGTAAAGATGAAGTGTATTTAAGAAATTCTATTATTACTAATAATATTATTCGAGTTCCTGGTAGTGATAAACCTCGTAGTGATAAACCTGATAATCCAGCTATTGGAATTGGTATAGCTGGAGAGACTATTAATAATGTTAATACTGATGAGTGTTCTATTAACTATAATCAATGTTCTAATATAACTGTTTCTCAGAATATTATTCATTGTGCTGATATAACAACATCTCGTGGTATAAATGTGATTGGAACTTTCTGTGTTAGTATACTGAATAACCAGATATTTAAAGGTAAGTATTGTATTTGTTTGCGAGGGACTTATTTAACTACTGTTTCTGGTAATATTAGCTATTACTCTAATATTTTTATAGGTTTTTATTCTGCTGTTTCAAAAAAATATAAAGGTAAAGACAATCCCTGTCATAAACATTTAGGGGTTAAAAATGCAATAGTTGTGTTTAATGTTGTTGAAAATATGGTTCCTCCTTTTACAGATATTATTTATCGTGAAATTCATAATTGTGTTTTACAAGAAGATAATTCTCCATTTTTAGATCTTCCTTCTTAGAAATTTGGATTAAATAAAATTTGGTTTGGGTTTTTTTACTGGTTAGTGTAAAGTGCATTTTAAATTTTGATTTATTAGTCTTATATGTCTTTACTCTAATTTTAAAAATTAATTTAATCCATTATGTTTATCAAGTTTTATTTACTGTACATATAATCAAATTTAATGCTGTATTTTTTTTATGTCTAATCTTTCAGGCTTTAACTATAGAACCCATTTGGGATCTATCTAGCCAGTTGCCAGCCTTTTGAGCATCAGTCGGACAAAACAAAGATTAATCTTGTTGGTAGAATTATCAAGAGTTCTTTCAAAATTCTTGACCAAACTTTTACATCTCTCCATCCAAGAATTGGTTCTTTCAATAACCCACCTTGCTTTGACTGGAACAAAACCTGTTTTTCCTTCTTTTTCTTTTTGGGTTTTGGATGGTTTGGGTGATAGCTTAAATCTAATCTTGGTCATTATCTGGGGATAAACTTTTTTCAATTCTGACTCCAATTTTTCAGGATGATATCCGTTGTCAAGATTATCCGTGGTTACTGATATTAATGAGCATCAGTTGTCAGATATAGCATTACGCAATTAGGTTAGGACATTATTGAACGCACCAAACCTATGAATAGTAAAATGCGTGACTTTTGACTGTTGACTTGCGCGTAGCGCTATAAGTGCCTATTTATCAAAGATGAGTCATGAATGTAGTTGACGATATCACTCTAATTCATAAATTTGTACAGGGAGAAACGGAGTTATGGTTTAACCATAATTTGCGTATCGAAACAGCCTGTAAAAAAATTCTGTTGATGAGTAAAAATGGGAATATGCTAGCTAATGTTGATGAGGCAAGCAACTTTCAGTCATTTCTTGTCAATGGTGAATCTCGCTATTGGGAATTGATCAACAAAGTACTGCTAGAGCATCACCTCATGCCGATTAGCAGTACACAAAATGGATGGACTAGGTATGAATATTGTCCAATTCCTGACAATTATACAATGAACTTTACAGAAGCTAGGGTATTATGGCGAAATTGGCGCAACTATCAGTATCAGCAGGTAAAAAAAGGTGTATGTTTATCTTTACCCAATTTACTAATAGCTACTTCCCAGAGTTGACAACAAGTTCAAGCCATAGAATTTAGTCAAGAGAATATATATATTACCACTGCTGTTGATGAGATAATGTTACATTTATCAGATTACTTAGTTTGGTTGGGCAATCCCAAGGAATTGTCCAGTTATCAAAGAAGTTATGGCAATGATGATACGGTTTTACAGCATACTGCCGAGAAGCAAATCAAAAATCAACAAAGCTCTAGACTTAGCATCATCGCTAATTTACGGATTATGTTTGCTGCACCGTTACAGTCAGCATTAATCAAATAACCTTTGTGTGTTCATTTTCTCGACTTTGGTGCGTTGCGCTGCGCGACAACACAACGCCAGTCGCCTTATGTCGGGAAACCCGCCAACAGCGCTGGCTCCCCTACGTATTTTTTCTAGCTAGAAAATAGGGAGTGAAGGAGTGTAGACACGAAGTGGCTTCTCGTAGAGTAGGAGTGAAGGAGTAGGGGCGCATTGCGTGCGCCCTTGAGGAGTGAGTCACAAAGTATTTTCATCCTTGGTTGTGTACAAACGTCCATGAGAGACGAGGTAGAAAATAGGGAGTGTAGACGCTCGGAGAGCGGCTTCCCGCAGGGTAGGAGTGAAAGAGGGAAGGAGTAGGAATTATTTTCATCTTGTTCTGTGAGATACCTCGTCCTTCGCGAAGCAGGGTGAGGTTATTGACGTTTATAGGTACTGGGAACAACTAACATTATCCCCAGCAAACCCAGAATTGATTAATTGAACTATTGTGGATCTAAGCGTAGCACCGCCATAAACGCTTCCTGGGGCACATCAACAGTACCTACAGATTTCATCCGCTTTTTACCTTTGGCTTGTTTTTGTAAGAGTTTCTTCTTACGACTGATGTCACCACCGTAACACTTAGCCAGTACGTCCTTACGTAAAGCGGGAATATGCTCACTGGCAATCACTTTACTACCGATCGCAGCTTGGATGGGAACTTTAAATTGATGGCGGGGGATAAGTTCTTTCAGTTTTTCTGCCATAGATCTACCTACACCATAGGCCTTATCCCGGTGAACAATCATAGCTAGGGAGTCCACCGGATCGCCATTAATCATTAAATCTAGCCTGACCAAAGGATTTTCCCGGTAGCCAATCAGGTGGTATTCCATGCTAGCATAACCCCGCGATCGCGATTTCATTTGATCAAAAAAGTCTGTCACCACTTCCGCTAGGGGTAAATCATAGGTTAAGGTAGTCCGCCCTTGGGTGAGATACTTCATATCCTTAAATATACCCCGGCGACTTTGCGACAATTCCATCAAAGTCCCCACAAAGGTTTCGGGAGTAATCATCTCCACCTGGACGTAGGGTTCTTCAATTTTTTCCCGATCATTGGGAGGAGGTAAGTGGCTGGGGTTATCAATATAAATTTCCTCTTCCTTCACCGTTGTTACCCGGTAAACTACGGAAGGAGCAGTAATAATTAAATCCAGGTTATATTCCCGTTCCAACCGTTCCTGGACAATTTCCATGTGCAGCAAACCGAGGAAACCGCAACGGAAACCAAAACCCATAGCACTGGAAGTTTCCGGCTCAAATTGCAACGCCGCATCATTGAGTTTGAGCTTATTCAAAGCCTCTCGCAAATCTTCAAATTGATCCGCATCAATGGGGAACATCCCACAGAACACCATAGGATTTGCCTCTGTGTAGCCCGGTAATGGCTCTGGAGCCTTCGGCTTAACTAAAGTAATGGTATCTCCTACCCGCGCGTCACTGACAGCTTTAATCGCCGCTGAGAGATAGCCTACTTCCCCAGCGTGTAATTCTTCCACTGGCTTTTGATTGGGAGAAAGCACCCCTAAATCATCGATTTCATACTCCTTACCCGATGCCATTAAGTAAATGCGATCGCCTTTTTTCACCGTACCATCCATCACCCGGAAATAGACAATCACCCCCCGGTAGCTGTCATAGTAGCTATCAAAAATCAGTGCCCGCAAAGGTTCTGTCACGGTATCACTGGGTGGCGGTACTTGTTTGACAATAGATTCTAAAATTTCATCAATCCCAATACCTTCCTTAGCAGAAGCTTGAATCGCATCACTACAATCCAAACCAATAATTTCTTCAATTTCCCCCACAACTCGCTCTGGTTCAGCCCCTGGCAAGTCAATTTTATTTAAAACGGGGATAATTTCTAAATCGTGTTCCAGTGCCAAATATACATTTGCCAGGGTTTGTGCCTCTACCCCTTGGGAAGCATCCACCACCAGCAAAGCACCTTCACAAGCTGCCAAAGAGCGGGAAACCTCATAGGAGAAATCAACGTGTCCTGGAGTATCAATTAGATTCAGTACATACTCCTGTCCATCCTTTGCCTGGTAATTCATCCGGGCAGCTTGCAGCTTAATGGTAATGCCGCGCTCCCGTTCCAAATCCATACTGTCGAGGAACTGCTCCTTCATTTGCCGTGTTTCCACAGTACCAGTAACTTGTAGCAAGCGATCGGCAAGGGTGGATTTCCCGTGATCTATATGGGCAATAATACAAAAATTACGAATGCGATTTACGGGAACATCAGTCATCTAAAAATCTCCGGGAGTGTGAAAACCGTGGTAAGCGTGACCACCGAGGAAACACGACACGGCTAAGAAATTAGCCGTCCCCCTTTCGGGGATGGGTAAGCAGAGGAGTAGTACTTACCTATTTCCCTGTATGCCGGGAATCACCTTGCTACTCCAGTAAAGTGCGCCTTGCCAATGTTATCAGTCGGCACTTCCTAAACGCACTGCCTTACCCCTCGTAAAGCTGTTTAACGCTCAGGTTCTAGAGCTTGGAACTGGCGAACCTACACATTCCAAGGTAGGAAATTTGGCACTTGCTGATAACGTAGTCAGTTAAAACTTCGGCTTCGCTCAGTTTTAACATCGAGCGAAGTCGAGATGTTAAGACGCACGGCTGGTCAGCTACCTAAAGATGGGGGCTTGAAGCTCCGTCTCTCTAGAGCGGGGTGCTGACATACTTTTTTGCTTTACCAGCAACTGAGGATAAAAACGTAGTTACTTAACGTATTTTAATGCTTTCTGGGCGATCGCGCTTCTAGTTATAGCAAAAGCCAGCAGGTAGTAGACAAGGGAAGGCTTCTGTTCCCCGGAGTGTGGGAGTGTGGGAGTGTGGGAGGGAAGGAGGGAAGGAGTGAAGGAGTGAAGGAGTGAAGGAGGGAAAGAATGTTCAAGGACGCACCAGACGCGGGGAGTGGGGGACACGGAGACAGTGTTCAGAAAGAGATTGTGACTCCTCCTGAACACGAGCGACTGAATCAGAAGATTCAGTCGGGGTCTCAAACCCTTGGAACGTCCGTTCCACCACGCGAGTCCGGAGAC
>JASJCJ010000319.1 GCA_030066045.1 Calothrix sp. MO_167.B12 | reverse complement strand
TTCAGGGTAAGCTCATCTAACTTGGTATAAAATGTACTTGACAAAAGTTCCTTGATACAATCTCTCTTTTAAGAAGTAATAGTGGTTTAGGTATATAATGAACTCTTAATCTTAACTACAGTAAATTGAAGCTATTAGGGGAAAGAATTGATGGGTAATGGGTTTGCACCTGTAAAATCACAAAAAGAAAAACCACGAGCAAAAAGACCGAAATTAACCCCAATCGACGAAATACAAAGCAATTTATCGAGTTATTTTGATGAGATTCGAGATCCTAGAGTTCCAAGAACCAAAAAGCACTTGTTAAAAGATATTTTAGTTATTGCTATTTTAGCCGTAATAGCTGGAGCTGAAGGCTGGGAAGACATTGAAAATTATGGCATAGCTAAGCAACAGTGGTTAGAAGAATTCCTAGAATTACCTCATGGAATTCCCAGCGACGATACTTTTCGTCGGGTTTTTGAGAGGATCGATCCCTCAGCTCTCGAAGATAGTTTTACTAGATGGATACAAGAATTAATCCCTTCTTTAGACAAACAGATTATTCCCATCGATGGTAAATGTTTGAGAGGTTCTTATGACCGCGAGCAAGGCATTAAAGCTTTACATCTAGTCACAGCCTGGGTTGCAGAGCAAAATCTGACTTTAGGACAGATTAAAGTTGAAGATCATTCTAATGAAATAACGGCTATCCCTGCACTATTGGAGTTAATCGATCTTCAAGGAGCTATTATTACTATCGATGCCATGGGAACTCAGACAGAGATAGTTCGGTTGATTCGTGAAAAAAAAGCCGATTATGTTCTGGCACTCAAAACTAATCATCCTACCCTTCACGCCCAGGTCAAAAACTGGTTCGATCCTGCGCTCGCCTCAAACTTTGAAGGTATTACAGTTTCCCATGACCGCAGGATCGAAAAAGGACATCATCGCACCGAAAAACGGCTGGTTTGGGCTGTGCCTCTGTCTGAATTTGGCGGTCTTTACAAACAAGAACAATGGTCAGGTCTTCAAACCATTGTGATGGTGGAGAGAACACGCCATCTCTGGAATAAAGTTACTCATGAAATCCAATTTTATCTGTCTTCTCTACCCGCAGATGCTCAGAACCTGGGCAATGCAATTCGGACCCATTGGGGAATCGAAAACCAAGTCCATTGGACTTTGGATGTAACTTTTAATGAGGATCATTGTCGCGTCCGTTCTGGCAACTCCCCTCGTAATTTAGCTCTACTCCGACGCATGGCATTAAATGCCCTGAATCAAGAAAAGAGTCTTAAGCGATCGCTGCGTCAAAAAATGAAACGTGCAGCTATGAATAATAACTATATGATGACTGTTCTACAATCCTTTTGTCAATAGGGTTTGAGACGCTCTTACCCTGCTTAATTACCGACGCGAAACTGTAATAGAATTATTAGATGCACTATCATCTAATCAACAAGCAGCCTCAGTAGTAGAATTGTCTCTCAATTCTTTATTTAGACGAGATCATAACAGTTTATATAAAGGAATTCAAGAGTTTTTACCTCCTCAAACAGATGACAAGTACGAACAACAAGTTAATCGTTTATTAGCTGCCGTTTCTTTCACTATACCCACGAGTAAATCTCGACCTTTTAACTTATTTGGAATTGACACCACTCCTTATCCACGACCCTATTCAGCTACCTTGGCTGACAAAACTTTTATCCATTACCCTAATCCGATTAAAGGAAATAAACCTATTAGTATTGGACACATTGGACTTTGGACAAAAGAAAAATAATTTGTCAGAT
The DNA here is from genome assembly GCA_030066045.1 of Calothrix sp. MO_167.B12. Classification (GTDB taxonomy): domain Bacteria; phylum Cyanobacteriota; class Cyanobacteriia; order Cyanobacteriales; family Nostocaceae; genus Calothrix_A. The sequence continues at coordinate 3,270 of JASJCJ010000319.1, read as the reverse complement.
ACAAAATTTGTTGTAAAAGCTACTTTTGAAATTTGTGTCAATAACAATAATCTAGAAATAACAGCGCAGGATTTAAGTTAGTACAATAATACTAATTTAAAAATAATAGCAACCAAACGCAGTGTATTTTTCAAGTATGTTCTGAAACCAAAATTAAAAAACGATTTAAGTAAGGTGGTTTTCAAATATGACTCAGCCATTATCCTCTGAACAGCTTAGTGATCTTTTTCAAGCAATTGATAACGAAGCAACAGGAAATTTTATACTGGCAGAAACTATGCAACATATTTATGAATCTCTCGATCTCAATACTATTTTGGAAACTGTAGCGGAAAAAATTAATCAGTTTTTGGGGTCAAAAAGAATTGTGATCGCAAAAGTAGAAAATTCCCAAGTTTCTGATATTCTGCTGGAATCAGTAACCAAGAAAGGAACTGCTAATTGTGATTCACAACAGGATAATAGTCAATTTAAACAATATTTGTCCCAACTACTTAGAGATCAGAATATATTGCTCAACAACGATTGGAGCAGAAATCGGATACTTCCTATTGTTTCTCAGAAAAATACTCAATATGGATCGGTTTGTTTAATTCCTATTGTGGTAGAAAAAAAACTCTGGGGTTTGATCTATATCGAACAATATTCTTTAGGGCAAAGTTGGCAGCAACAAGAACAAGCATTACTGAGACAAATTTCTTTTCAATTGGCGATCGCAATTAAACAAGCGGAATTGTACCACCAACTAGAAATAGCTAACCAGAAGCTAGAAAAATTAGCAGTGATTGATGGCTTAACGGGAATTGCTAATCGTCGTAAATTTGATGACTATATTAAAAGTGAATGGTTGCGTTTAGCTCGTGAAAAAGCACCTTTATCTTTAATTTTGTGCGATATTGACTATTTCAAACTATATAACGATACCTATGGACATCAAAGGGGGGATAGTTGTTTAAAACAAGTATCTCAAGCTGTTAAAAAAGTAGCAAAACGTCCAGCGGATTTAGTGGCTCGCTATGGAGGTGAAGAGTTAGCAATAATTTTGCCCAACACAACAGCCGAAGGGGCGAAACAACTAGCTTATAAAATATGTTTACAAATACAAGCTTTGCAAATTCCCCATATTGCTTCTCCTGTGGATTTATATGTTACGGTTTCTTTGGGAGTTGCGGGTTTGATTCCTGATCATGATAGTTCTCCTGAAGAATTGATTGCTATAGCGGATGCTAATTTATACAAAGCCAAGGAATTAGGCAGAAATCGAGTTGTGGGAATTGAGGATTGAGTTTAATAAGATTTAAGCTATTGCTGCGATCGCAAATATAATTATTTTGGTTGACTTTTTATCTACTAGTAGGTAGAATAAAATCATGAAACAAAACACTGCTCAACAAATTTTAGACACTGCTCAATCAATGGTGCGAAACAGAGGTTATAGTGCCTTTAGTTATGCGGACATTGCCAAACAAATAGGTATTCGTAAAGCCAGCATTCACTACCATTTTCCTTCAAAAGATAATTTGGTAAAAGAACTAGTTAAACGATACCGAGAAATTTTGGAGCGTAAATGTTTTCATATTGAGCAACAAGAAATTACACCCCAAGAGCAATTGAGAGAATTTGTGAATCTTTACCGAGATGGTTTACAAGATAATCAAATTTGCTTATGTGGAATGTTGACAGCAGATTTTGTCGTTTTAAATTCAGAAATCCAAGCCGAATTGCGAAGCTTTTTGGCTGTAAACCAATCTTGGTTAACCAGACTCTTGCAACGTGGTAGGGAAGCTGGAGTCTGGGAATGCGGGGAATCTGTCGAATTTGAAGCTAAAACTATCCTTGCCATGTTACAGGGAGCGCAACTAGTTGCTCGTGTAGCAGACAATAGCATTGAAGAGTTTGACAGGATTACAGAGGGATTTCTCAAAAATAAGCTAGGAAACAGCTAATTTTTTTCTTCTTTTATCTACCTTCTAGTAGGTAAAATTTAAAATTCAATTAATGGAGATTGTCATGAGTCAAACATTTACAGAACAAAAAATTATCCTAATTGGCGGTACCAGCGGAATTGGAAAAGCAGTGGCTAAATCAATCTTGAGTTCTGGAGGAACAGCGGTTATTGTTGGCTCTCGTCAACCCAAACTAAGTGATGCAGTTAGTGAACTAAATCATTATGGAACAGTTTTTGGAGAATTAGCTAATATCTCAGATATAGAGTCAAGAAATGCCCTAATTAATCGCATTAATACTAATCATAGTGATGCTAATTTACTAGTCAATGCAGCAGGGGTGTTTCTACCCAAATCTTTTATTGACTATGAAGAAAGTGATTATGATTTGTATTTAAATATTAATAAAGGCATTTTCTTTATTACCCAGGCAATTGTGAAAAATATGATAAATAACGGCAAACCTGGTGCGATTGTTAATATTGGCTCGATGTGGGCAAAACAAGCTGTAGAGGCAACTCCTTCTTCTGCTTATTCCATGGCAAAAGCGGGTTTACATTCTCTAACTCAACATCTAGCAATGGAATTAGCTCAACATAATATTAGAGTGAATGCAGTATCCCCCGCGGTAGTAGCAACGCCAATTTATCAAGGTTTTATTCCCAAAGAACAGGTACATTCGGCTCTAGAAGGATTTAATAGTTTTCATCCCCTTGGTAGAGTGGGAACTCCTCAAGATGTTGCCGAAGCAGTAACTTATCTCCTTTCCCATAAAGCTAGTTGGGTAACAGGAGCAATTTGGGATGTGGATGGTGGTGTAATGGCTGGGCGAAATCAATATAGCTAGTTCTAAAAGTTCCTTAATTTATCTCAAAACAGGATATCTCAACTAATAACTAACTTATTTCAATTAATTAAGAGGCAATTACATGAAACTTAGCAAACAGAATCTTCAATCAGCCACAGAAAAAATCTATGACACCATCATCGTTGGAGGTGGCGCGGGGGGACTTTCCGCAGGGGTATATCTACAACGTTATTTACTCGATACTTTAATTATCGATAAAGGAAAAGCTCGTTCATTTTGGATGACCGAACTCCATAACTATTTAGGCTTACCTCCCGATACCCCTGGTAGATCTCTTCTCAGACAGGGAAAAGAACATTTCCTTTCCTTAGGTGGGGATCTACTGGATGCTTACGTGGAAGAAATAGTTGATGAAGGGGAAAACTTTGTCGTAAGGGTCAAAGTTGGTCGCAATAATAGTGAATATCATACTTTTCGTGCCAAGTATATTATTGCTGCTAGTGGGATTATTGACTA
>JASJCJ010000099.1 GCA_030066045.1 Calothrix sp. MO_167.B12 | reverse complement strand
AACTCTCTGAAAACATCAGTCTGCGTTCTACCCGTTAACTCGCAGTACTCATGCACAATCGCTTTTTCTTGCTCAGTTATCCGAAAATTCATCATTTCTTTGCGTATCGCCATATTTCCACCTGCTCTTCTATTGATAATCTAGTTATTTTTTGGGTTTATAGTATATTTTATTGCATATAAATTATTTTATGTACGTATGCGATCGCCTTCTCATCTCTAACTCATCAATTCAGTAAACCATCATGAGTTAACAAAAATTAGTTATATATACCTAAAAATACAGGCTTTATCAAAAAAATAAATATTTTTTACTATTTATCACCTAATTTATAATAATTTAGTCTGTACTTACTATAAATTTCCCATTCAGGAGATAAAATTAATGTCACTAATCTTACTAGCCGCTGCATCTGTTCCAGCAACCCCAGAGTGGAATAATACGGTAGGGGCAATTATTAGTGTTAGCTGTCTAGTATCTTTGCTGCTAACTTTCAAAATTAAGCAGCCTTTAGTTGGTCCTAAGTTACCTTTTTTACCTATCAGCATTCCCGCATTTATTGCTGCAATGTGCTTCGGTCATGCCATTGGCATTGGTATTGTTTTAGGATTAACTAATATTGGTCGGATCTAGGCTGGGGAATTGTATGTAATTCCTTGGAAATAATCGAGTGAATGGGGCGCATCCCAACTATGCCCAAACACCTCCAGGTTATCGACCTGGAGGTGTCCTGTGTAAATCAGCGTGAGATCCTCATGAACGTTTGTACACAACCAAGGATGAAAATGCTTTGTGACTAATTTCTCAAGGGCGCACGCAATGCGCCCCTACAAACTCCGCGCTTCTGAACTATTGTCAAGCTAGCCCCCCACGAGAAAATCCCACAACCTGCCGATGAAAATACCTCCCTCACTCCTCCTACGGGAAGCCGCTACCGCGTCTACACTCCTTCACTCCTTCACTCCTTCACTCCTTCACTCCTTCACTCCTTCACTCCTTCACTCCTTCACTCCCTATTGTCTAGCTAGGTGTTTGGGATTGCTTCCTTTTCCAATTCAGCCACACCAAAAATATGATGAGTTTGGCTCATCTGCAATAATTGTCTATGCTAGAAATAACAGCTACCTGTGTACGGAGCCTGGACTGGAAAACATCAGGTGAAATTTTATTCTACATCACAGGTTAAATAATATACATAATTTTAGAGTATAGGAAATATATATGCAGACAAATTGGAAAATTGGTTCTTTATTTGGGATTCCTTTGTTCTTAGATCCCTTATGGTTTGTAATTTTAGGGCTAGCGACCCTCAACTTTGGTGTAGCTTACCAGGAATTGGGAACGATCGCAGCTTGGAGTGCGGGTATGGGCATGGCACTACTGCTATTCGCTTCTGTATTGTTGCATGAATTGGGTCACAGTTTGGTTGCTAAAGCCCAAGGTATTAAAGTTAACTCAATTACCTTGTTTTTATTCGGTGGTATTGCTGCCATTGAGTCAGAGTCGAAAACTCCAGGTAAAGCTTTCCAGGTGGCAATTGCTGGACCAGTGGTGAGTATTGCTCTATTTGTCTTACTTTATCTGCTCAGTAATGTTTTACCAGATACTGCCATCCTCAGTTCAATGGTAGGGGATTTAGCAAAAATCAACTTGGTTTTGGGGTTATTTAACTTAATTCCTGGCTTACCCTTGGATGGGGGGCAAGTGTTAAAAGCGGCACTATGGCAGGCTACGGGCGATCGCTTTCAAGCAGTTAGGTTAGCGGCTAAAGCAGGGCAAATTTTAGGTTATCTAGCGATCGCTTTGGGATTTTTGGTAGATTATTTAACAGGGGAGTTGGTAACTGGGTTGTGGATTGTCCTATTGGGGTGGTTTGCTATCCGCAATGCTACTAGATACGATCGCGTAGCAATTTTACAATCAACCTTACTCCAATTAACTGCCACCGATGCCATGACCCGTAATTTTCGTATAGTAGATGCTAATTCTTCTTTACGTTCTTTTGCGGATATATACTTATTAGCAGCAGATTCACCTCAAGTTTATTTTGCAGAATCTGATGGACGTTACCGGGGTATGGTTGCCATTGATGATTTGCGGACCATAGAAAGGAGTGAGTGGGAAACCCGAACCTTGCAAACGATTGTCCATCCTCTCACAGAAATTCCCACCGTTGCCGAGTCAACTGATTTGGCAGATGTAATTAATCAACTAGAAGCAGAAAATCTCACCCGTGTGACCGTACTCACTCCCGCCGGTGCGGTGGCAGGTATTATTGACAAGGGTGACATTGTCCAAGCTTTGGCAGAAAAGCTCAACCTACGGATTGCAGATACTGAAATTAAACGTATTAAAGCAGAGGGTAATTATCCCCAGGGTTTACAGTTAGCAGCGATCGCTAAATCTACCAAAAATTAATGATTTTAAACTACTGTTTTGTTCCATTAGTTATTAGTTCTGAAGGGTAAAAAATGTAGTGGGAGCGTCTCGCTCCCTGCTTGTAAATAGAGAGAGTCTCGCTCCCTGCTTGTAAATAGGGAGAGTCTCGCTCCCTGCTGTAAAGAAGCGGGCTTTCCGGCCCGCACTACAGCTGCCCTTCAAAATTAATGTGGCGCAACACTACTACTTCACCAAATTAATTTTAATGGGTACACAAACTTCTAGATTTCTCCTCTTTTCCTTTTCCTTCGCGCTCTTTGCGCCTTTGCGGTTCCTCCCTCTACCCCGCAGAATTAATTTGGTAGACCACTACTCCACCACATTAATTTTGCCGGGTAAATGAACATCTCTATTTTTCTTCTCTCCTCCTTCCTTCGCGCTCTTTGCGTCTTTGCGGTTTTTTCCTCTACCCCTCATAACTAATGTGGTGGAACACTACTACTCCGCCACATTAATTCTGATGGGTGGAGGTAGGGAATAGGCAATAGGCAATAGGTAATAGTTACAGCCTATGGGTTCCTATTTTTTTTACCCGCAAAAATACCAAATGCAAGGATTTGAGGTTGACAATCCTAATTCCCTTACACTTAATTCCCCAAAAAATAGCCCTTATGCATTGATAAATCAATGTTTGATAGTTATTCAGCAGACCCTAATTACGCTGCCAAATTTTAATTGCCCCATCATTACTACTACTAACAATAGTTTTGCCGTTGGCAGTAATGGCAAGGGAGTGAATTAACTCTAAATGCCCGGTGAGGGTATCAATTAGTTGTCCAGTCTCCAGGTTCCACAATTTAATTGTCTTGTCACGACTGCCACTAACCAGTAAATCCCCTTGAGGACTAATTGCTACTGCTGTTACCCAATCTGTATGTCCAATGAAGGAATGAACCAGTTTTCCAGTAGCTAGATGCCAAAATTGAATGGTTTGATCACGACTGGCACTAGCGATCGCTTGACCATCTGGACTAATAGCAATACCATATACCCAATCCTGATGTCCAGTAAATGTATGTATCAGATTACCATTTAATAAGTTCCAAGCTTTCACTGTATTATCGTGGCTGCCGCTAACTAGAGTTTGACCATCCCGACTAATGGCAAGGCTAGAAATGGAGTCAGTGTGTCCTTTAAGACGGCGAGTTGATTGTAGTAAGGGTAATTTCCACAACTTAATTGTGTTGTCGCGACTACCACTAGCTAGGGTTTGTCCATCGGGGCTGAAGGCAATGGCATAGACTGAGTCACTATGGGCTTTTTGACTGCGAATAACTGTGCTACCCCGCCAATCCCAAATTTTGATGTTTTTGTCTAAACTACCACTGGCTAAGGTTTGACCATCACGGCTAAAAGCAATGCCAGTAAACCAGGTTCCTTCCCGTTTAAATAAGCCTGATGGTGAGGTGAGGGTATTTACTAAACTACCTTTATCCAACTGCCAAATCTTGATGGTATTATCATCGCTGCCACTAGCTAGGGTTTCACCATCAGGACTGATAGCCACAGAGCGAACTGCGGCTGTATGGTTGGTGAGGGTATGAATGCATTGCCAAGTCTGCCAAGCTTGGGTAGGGGGAGAAGATGGGTATTGGGTTTGGGGCGGAGGATTGTTGATGATTGTGGCAGGAATTGAGGATGATGAGTTGGATGTAGTGACGGTGGGAGTTGAAAACGGACTGCTGGATTCTATATCTACTAATACCTCATCTACGGATTGATAGCGATCGCTAACTTTGTCTTGGAGTAGTTTATCTAAAATGGACCGCAATTTACTACTAACAGAACTTCCTGTGTTTTGCAAATGTTCTTGCCATAACCACCGAGATTCCCAAGGGCTATATAGGGTGGTAGGGTGTAAGCCGGTGAGTAAGTGTACGCAAGTAGCACCCAAGGCATAAAGATCGCTGGCTTGATATGCTTCTCCAAAGCGAATCTGTTCATCTGGGGCATATCCCGGCGTACCTGCCATAGTACCCCTATTACCGGAAAGTACTGTACCGCTGGCTTGTTTTGATACTCCAAAATCAATTAATACTAAGGCGCGATCGCTTTGACGCAGAATAATATTTTCTGGCTTAATATCTCGGTGAATTACACTATGTTCGTGGATATATTTTAATACTGGTAGTAAATCCGTCAACACCTGCCAAATTTGGCTTTCACCATAAATTCCGTACCTTGACAATTCTTGCAATAAATTTTCCCCATCCACAAACTCCTGTACTAAATACAAGCGTTTGTCTTGTTCAAAATAAGCCAACATTCCTGGAATGCGATCATGCTTTCCTAATTCATATAATCTAACTGCCTCTTGGTTAAATAATTCGATGGCTTTTGTTAAGGCTTGGGAATTACCTTGAATTTCTGGTGCAGGTAAAAATTGCTTAATTACACAAGATTCATTCATCCTATCTCCATCTATGGCACGATAGGTTTTCCCAAAGCCACCTGCTCCTAATTGACTCAGGGCACGATATCTTTCTTTTAATAACAGTTTAGAACCACAATTGAGACAAAAATTAGCATCAGGAGGATTTTGAGGTTTGCTGCAAAGGGGATTAAAACAGTAGCTCATGCTAATATCAGTTATTTTATATTTATCCTTATTACGTTTCAGTTAATCAGAATGGTAGGTTGGGTTTCCCTATCGCTCAACCCAACAAACCTTTGATAACGTTGGGTTAAGGAACGCAACCTAACCTACGGCAGTTTTAGTGTTTAGCTTTAAGTGAACTGTATTGACCTATAGATATTAAAGGGGGGTTAGTATATTACCGCCATTTTTTATATAGATGAAATTTATTTAATTATCAAATATTCAAAAACAAAATATACATTAATGGTTGTATCCCTAAACTAATAAATCAATAATAATCAATAGCCATAAAATTACTCCCCCTATAATCCAGACAATTTCTCTACCCGTAAAAGATTCCTGAATTGGTAAATTTGGTTGTTGTTGTTCCCAATAATAATTCATAGCTGTTAAAACAGTAAGCAAAGGAATGGTAGTTAGTAGTATAGATATTAATAGCCAAAAATTCGTGAATATTCCTAGTAAAATTAATATCCAATAAGTCAGATTTATTTGAAAAGGCGAAGGTTTATTTCGATATCCTTGCTCTTCTGCGATCGCAAAAGATTTTTGTGCCAAACTATATAAATAAAAAGGTAAAAATAATGCACGAAACCAAGCAATAATATTTAAAGTCTCCCTTGACTTAAACATTTTCCATTGCTTATGTGCCCAGGGAATTTGATATAGCCCTACAGTAAAAATACACAATGTACAAAATTTCCATACTGGCATGACCTGGGAAAATTGCCCATCCCCCAAATTTTTAATTGACTGACTCATTTATTGTAATCTCAGTAAGCAGTTATTCACACATGATTAGGAGCTTGGAAGACTCCCAAACACCTTCCGTCGTCAACAACGGGGCTTGTATCCAAAGAAAGAAGGGTTTGAGCGGAAAAATTCTCCTTCTGTTTTATACCTCCTTTCTGCCTGATGAAGGCAGAAGCCTTAGGTCAAATTTTAACCTCTCATCAATCGGACTGCTTTACAAATATTCATTTTTAGAGTAAGTTAGAACCTTTAGTAGAATTTACGGAAACAAAAAATTCATCAACATAGACATTAGTAGAAACGATTATCTTTGAAAGTACCTTTTTGATTCTGTAATCCCTGCTAATCTCTTTGATATCAATGATTTAATATCGTTTTACATTGAATATACATATTATTAATGTAGGTACGTAGGTTTTATCAGGATATTCCCTGGTTTGCTTGTAGCCTTCATAGATTCTATGCAGCCTTATTGTACATCAATGTAATTGAAAAACTATCAAAAGGTATAGGAATCTGGTTTAATTGTTGAATAAAATTAGGTACTTGTAGGGTGCCTTATGCTAACAGTGCTCTGCACGCCCGCCATATTACCAGATGGTGCCCTACTCCCAGGAATAAAACACCCTATGTGTTTTAAGCGCTCGTGCAGGCTGCGCTAACAAAAATCAAATGTAAGTCCTATATATATACTTATGAATACTGAAATCAAATCTCCCAAGGGTAAACTAACACTACAATTGGGTGCCAAAATTCAAAGTGTTAGAGATATGCAAGTTGCTTTGAATAACCAGCTAGCGAGATTGGATACAATATCGAAGTTTCCCTTACATACCCCTGTGACAGGCTACTTTGGGGAAGAAACTAAAAATGCAGTTAAGTATCTACAATGTCTGGCTTTTTTAAAGATAGATGGTGTTGTTGGACAACAGACTTGGGCCTATTTATATCATGGAGTAGCAAGTCTTCCCCAACATAGTCTTGGTAGTTGTGGTAGACAGATTGTAGTCATACAACAGTTACTTAAGGGGGAGGGTTACTACACAGGTATAGTTGACGGCATATTTGGTATGCAGACTGAAAAAGCTGTACGGAAATTGCAGTCACAATACGATCTAAATGTCGATGGTATAATCACTTATTCTACTTGGATGATTCTGAGTAGGTTAAATAGCCATGTTTATAGTTGTAGCGCTTTGGTGTTTGGTGGGTATTAGGGACTGATATTATGTCCAGTTAAAGATTTATCATTCCCGGGCGGGGAAACCCCGCCCCTACTCCTGAAATCCAAACTCCGAACTCCGAACTCCGAACTCCGAACTCCTTCCCTCCCCCTTCTGAGGTATCCATTGACAGAAGCCTTCGCTCAATCAATTACCTGCTGTAAAGTATGTAATAATTCTTTGACAGTATAGGGTTTAGATAAAAATACTTTGATGCCAGCAGCTTTGGCTTCTGCCAGCTTGCTGCTTGACATTAACCCACTACTAGCAATAATTTTGACTTCTGGATTAATTTTTTTCATAGTCCGAATGGCAGTTAAACCATCTAAGGAAGGCATCATCATATCCATTAAGACAGCGTGGATTTTATCCTTGTGTTGGGCAAAAACAGCAATCGCTTCAATGCCATCACTGGCTATCATTGTTGTATAATTATAAGCCTCTAGGGATGCCTGAGTAATATCAGTAATTGAACTTTCATCATCAACTACCAGAATTAATTCCCCATTGCCTATCAGGGGTTGTAAATCTTCTTCCTCTTGGGTTTCCACTCCTTCTACGGCGGGTAAATAAACTTTAAAACAAGTTCCTTGTCCTGACTCACTGTATACATTCACAAAACCACCGTGACTTTTAACAATACCGAGGACAGTGGCAAGTCCTAAGCCTGTACCTTTACCGACTTCTTTAGTGGTAAAAAATGGCTCAAAAATTCGTTCTAAAACATCCGGAGAAATACCTGCACCAGTATCCGAAACAGCGATCGCAATATAGGGGCCAACTTTGGCTTCTAAGTTCATGCGGGCATAATTTTCATCTATTAAGAGATTTTCCGCTGCAATAGTTAATTTACCTCCCTCTGGCATGGCATCCCTGGCATTCACACAGAGATTCATTAATACTTGATGTAGCTGGGTGCTATCTCCAGAAACCATCCACAGGTTGTTAGCAAGATCCAAAGATACTTCGATGGATTTGGGGAATGTTTCTTTGAGGATTTTTGCCAGTTCTTTAACTAAGTGCCTCATTTGCAGGTGAATGCGCTTACCTTGCACGCCCCTGGCAAATGACAGCACTTGCTTTACCAAATCTGCTGCCCTTTTGGTACTATCTTCCAGGATTTCAAATAAATGCTGACTTTGTTCGTCAGCATCGGGGAATTTCATGGGTAGCAGTTGTGATGCTGCCAAAATTGGTGTGAGAATATTATTTAAGTCATGGGCAATACCACTGGCTAAGGTGCCAATACTTTCCAGGCGTTGAGTACGGAAAAATTGGGATTCTAATTGCTTTTTCTCGGTAATATCAGTGTCAACGGTGAGGATAGATTGGGGTTTACCCTGTTCATCACGAACCAATGTCCAACGGCTTTCCACTAAAATTTCATTACCACTGCGAGTCAATTTACCTAACTCACCTTGCCATTTTCCCCTACTCATGGTAGCTAACAGTGCCGCTTCTACCTCTGGGGGTGTTTCCTGATAAAATAACTCACTGGTATGTTTGCCGTATACTTCCGATTCCTGCCAACCGTAGATATGTTCTGCCCCTTTATTCCAAAATAGGATGCGATTCTCTAAATCCCGCACAAAAATTGCATCTGTGGTTACATCCAGTAATGCCGCTTGTTCCCGGATTTTCTCTTGGGCTTGTTTGCGTTGGCTAATGTCTTCATTAACACCAACATAGCCAATAATTTTCCCCCCTTCAGATTGCATGGCTGTTGCCCGCCCAAATACCCAACGCACATCTCCTTGGGAAGTTAGAAAACGAAACTCTAGGGAAAATTCACCACCATTTTTTAGGAACCGCTTCCATGCAATCACCACCATTTCCTTATCATCAGGATGAATGCCTTTTATCCAACCATCACCAAGGCTTTCTGCCAAAGTTAAACCAGAAATTTCTTGCCACAGATCATTTGTGTATATACACATACCATCTGCATCCATTTGGTAAATACCAATGGGAGCAGAAGCACTGAGGGAACGGAATCTTTCCTCGCTTTGCCTGAGAGCTTCTTCTGCCCTTTGCCTTTCCATCGCATAGCGCATACAACGCACCAGCAAGTCACCACTAGCCTGTCCCTTGACTAAATAATCTTGCGCTCCTTGCTGCATTGCCCGCATTGCCAAAGTTTCATCATTTAAACCTGTTTGGACAATTATGGGGATTGCCGGTACGTGATTGTGCAAGTTGATAAAAGTTTCTAAACCATTGCTGTCTGGTAGACTCAAGTCTAGAAGAATAATATCAAAACTTTCTCTTTCTAAGAGTTGGAGGGCTTCATCCAGCAGTTCCACAGAGGTTAGCTGGCAATCTACAGAAGACACTTCCCCCAATAACTCCTGTAGTAACAGGACATCACCAGGGTTATCTTCAACCAACAGAACCTGAATTGGGGTTTCTGCCATGCAATTTACTCCGGTGGCAGTTTGACAATGGTGAACCAGAAATTTTCTATGGATTGGACAATTTTAACAAACTGGTCGAAGTCAACTGGCTTGGTAATATAACAATTTGCTGACAGGTTATAGGCTTTGAGAACATCTTCCTCTGCTTGAGATGTGGTTAATACCACAACGGGAATTCTTCTGAGTAAATTATCAGCTTTAATTTCTGCCAGTACTTCTCGCCCATCTTTTTTGGGCAAATTTAAATCAAGTAATATTATATCCGGAGTAGGCATATTAGCATATTTCTCTTCCTTATGCAAGAATGCCATCGCTTCTACGCCATCCTCAACGACACTTAAGTTAACTGAGATTTTGCTATCATCTAGGGCAATTTGGGTTAACTCTACATCGCCGGGATTATCTTCTATTAACAAAACCTCAAGAGACATAAGGAGTTCGGAGTTCGGGGTTCGGAGTTCGGAGTGGGGGAGTGGAGGAGTGGGGGAGTGGAGGAGTAGGGGCGGGGTTTCCCCGCCCGGAGTGGGGGTAAACAAGGGGACAAATTTTTCTTTATTACTTATTACTTATTACTTATCACTTATTACTTATTGTTTGACCATAGTCTTTTTCCCTCACTCAGTTAAGAGGGCATCTCAGCTGCACAGGGAATGGTAAAAAAGAAAGTAGTACCTTGCCCTGGTTCTGATTCTACCCAGATGCGTCCTCCATGACGTTCTACAATTTTCTTACAAATTGCCAAGCCAATGCCTGTTCCAGAGTATTTATCTCTGGTATGCAGACGTTGAAAAATGACAAAAATGCGATCGCAGTATTGCGATTCTATACCAATACCATTATCACTAACCCAAAATAGCCATTCTGTTTGATTACTTGATAATTCGTAACTTGTTTTCGGCGCAAGTCTGGGCGGGGAAACCCCGGGCGGGGAAACCCCGCCCCTACTTCCCTCCTTCCCTCCATCACTCCTTCCCTCCATCACTCCATCACTCCGAACTCCGAACTCCGAACTCCGAACTCCTTCCCTCCTTCCCTCCTCATCTCCCCCTACACAACCAATATGTATCTGAGGAGTCTGCTCGCCACGAAATTTAATGGCATTACCGATGAGGTTTTGCAATAACTGTGCTATTTGAGTTTTATCCCCTATCACTTCTGGTAGGGGTGCATCATGGGTAATAACTGCCCCACTTTCTTCAATGGCGATTTTCAGATTTGCGATCGCTACTGATAAAATCTTCTCACAATCAACTGTCTGGAAAGGTTGAGCGCGGGTGCTGACACGGGAATAACTCAATAAGTCATTAATTAAGGTTTGCATCCGTCTGGCACCATCTACAGCGTAGCCGATAAATTGGTCGGCTTTGCTATCAAGTTGACCTTTGTATTTTCTTTCCAGTAATTGTAAATAACTTGTTACCATGCGTAATGGTTCTTGCAAGTCATGGGAAGCGACATAGGCAAATCTTTCCAAATCGGCGTTAGAACGGCTTAATTCTTCCCTTTGTTTGGTTTCCTGTTCTAACAACTCTGCTTGGGATAAGGCTATACCAATTTGATTGGCTAACTGTTGCAATAGGTCTATTTCCACACTATTCCACTTCCGGGGACAACTACACTGATGAGCTACCATCAAACCCCAAAGCTTGTCTAAGCACAAAATTGGTACTACTATATGTGCCCGAACATCCATTTTTCGCAAAAATTCCCGATGACAACCTTGGATATTCGCAGTTTCCAAATCATCAATGGTGCTGATTCTGCCCAAACGGTAAGCTTCTTGGTAATCTTCTCGAAAACAATGGTCAATCATATGCCTACCTAAAATTGGCATACAATTTGCTACCACCGCTTCCTTGACAATTCTGCCAGAACCATCAGGCAACAATTTAAATATAATTACTCTGTCAACCTGCAATAGTTCCTTCACTTCCGCAACCGCCGTGCGCAGAATCTCTTCCGTGTGTAAAGATTGACGAATGTTTTGGGCAATTTCCGCTAATAATTGCGATCGCTGGTTTTGTTGTCTCAGTTCTGATTCTGCTTGTTTCTGTTCGCTTATATCAGTAATTATACTTATATAGCTAGCAATTTCTTGCGTATAATTTTTTTCTGCTACAGCCTGACCAAATACCCAAGTAATAGTTCCATCAGGGCGTTGAAATCGATATTCTAATTGGAATGGGATGTGTTGTTGTGCTGATTCATACCACGTCCTAAACATATTCTCTCGGTCATCAGGATGGATGGCACGTACCCATCCTTCTCCCAATGCTTGTTGGTAAGACAGTCCAGCAATCTCACACCATCTTTCGTTCACATATAGGCAGTTACCTTGGGTGTTGATGCGGAAAATACCTACTGGTGCGGCTTGGGCTAAGGAAGCATATCTCCGCTCACTAGAACGTAATGCTAATTCTGTTTGTTTACAATTGGTAATATCTTGGTCTAAGGCATTAATTCCTACAGGTTGATGCTCTTGATTGTAAATTATTTGACCTTTGGTATTGGACCAACGGATATGACGATTGGGGAGAACAAAGCGAAATTCTAAATCTAGGTGGGAATCATCGTGTTGCTCAATAGCACTAGAAATGGCATTTAATACCCTTTGGCGATCCTCTGGATGTATGAAGTTAATAAAGGTATGATAATTGCCGTCAAAGCTTCCTGGCTCCATGTCAAACAGACGTTCTAAGCCATCCAACCAATTCATTTTGTGGGTGAGTAAATTCAATTCCCAACTACCCATCATTGCCGCTACAAAGGCTCTTTGTTGCTTTAGTTTTAGGGTTTGATGTTTGTATTGAGCTTGTTGTAATTGTAGTTGGGTAACTACTTGTTGACCTAATATTTGTAATGTTTGAATTTGGGTAGCATTGAGTTGTCGGGGATGCAAATCCATGACGCATAAAGTCCCCATTGCTTCTGTTGTGGGTAAGGTTAAGGGAACTCCAGCATAAAATCGTATATGGGGTGGTTCGGTGACGAGGGGATTTTCTGCCCACTGTGTATTTCCTAAAGTATCAGCAACAATGAAAATATTCTCTTGTTGAATGCAAGTAGGACAGATTCCCACATTGAGGGGTAGTTCGTCGATTTCCCATCCTACCTTGACTGGGAAATACTGACGATTTGCGTCAATGAAGTTGATGGCGGCGATGGGAGTTTCACAAATGGTAGCTGTTAACTGGACAAGGTGGTTGAGTGCTGTCTTTGTCTCAGTATTCAGGGATTGATACTGTTGCAAAGCTGTCAGGGGTGCTGCTTCATGGGTGGGTAAAGACTTCATTTTGGGATTTTATATCAGTTCTGAGGGCTAGGTAACAGATCCCCCACTTCTTCGAGAAGTTGGGGATCTAAACACCCGCGACTTATCAAAATCAATGAAATATACTGCTAGGTTGTTGTAGTTTAATTGTGAATGGCAGTTACCCAGCAATAGCGATCGCTTAACTTTTGTATATATTACTCAACGCAAGTTTATATTTTTTGGTTTTTCTTTAGATACATCAAGGTAATACCAATTCAAATAATGTTTGCGACACATAAATTAAATTACTCGTAGGGGTTTAGCAGTGCTAAACCCCTACCCATCTGTCGCATTCTTTTTTCAAATTGGTATAAGGTGTGCAGTGTCCACCCTACGAAAATCTGGAGCATCCCAAATAAATATTCAATCTTGTAGTGCGAGCCAGAAAGCCTGCTTCTTCACAACAGGGAGCGAGACGCTCCCACTACCGCATATTTTTGAAAAATTGGGATGCTCCCATGCAGTAGTTAGGTTACGAAAATCGGGAACGTCCCAAATATTAAATCTTGTAGTGCGGGCATCTTGCCCGCTTCACATATAAGTAGTGCGACGGGTATTTTGCCTGCTTTATACTCCAAACGGCTAAAAACTTAACTTTTCGTAGGTTGGGTTGAACGAAGTGAAACCCAACAGCAAGTAGGTTTTTGTTGGGTTTCGTACCTCAACCCAACCTACAATCATTAATCCTTTTAGAGTATACATATAAGTAGTGCGACGGGTATTTTGCCTGCTTCACATCTAATTAGTGTGGGTATCTTAGCCGCTTTACATATCAAGGGAGCAAGATGCTCCCACTACGTAATATTTTTTTAATTGGGATACTCCCCGAAAATCTTTCCTCGGTGCCAGGTATCGGAAAGCCTTGATGTGACAGCGTTTGCAGAAAAATTGGTAAATGCAAAGGGTTACAGTACTAAACTGAGGGAAATCTGTTACTATAGTTTTATCGGTTGCTCTCCCAAAGCCAAAGCACCCACACAGCAAATGAATGGAAAGGCATATATTAACCTAAAGGGGAGTATAGTACTGTAGTGGCGTGTTCGGCATCGAAAAAAAGGCTTGCTTTGATGCAATCCTGAAGTGACTGTAACTTTACAGTTAACTTCAATTTATCACGTTTTTTATTGCGACGTGGTAGATATTTTTGATGTACGAATACGCCTAAAATTAAATCAATAGGGTCGTTTCTTGCATTAAAAATGTATCGCTTCAAAGCAGCCTCCATGTAATAACTAGGAGGTTTAAATGCAAAAAACTCAAAACAATGTATTTACCCCAAGCGCGTCTGTAAATTGCGATCGCGTTTTGGGGTTTCTTGTTGCTAATTATTCTCGATTAACCATCATGGGAAACCAATTCCCAGAAAAACGCCTGGAGAAATACCAGGCGCATCATTACATATACACGTCCATTCTAACTATGTTCGAGCCTAAAAAAAGAAAAACATCACTTTCTCAGAAACCAAAGCGTAAAAACTCACGACTTTGGAAAATACGCCAATTTTGTAGATTTTGGCAACCAATAGTGATGTTCGCGACTGCAATACTCGTCTTTCTGCTGAAATTAATTCTAATGATATGGCGAGAGTTCATTCCTAACTAGGGCTGAATGATTTAAAGCGATCGCCCACATTAGGTGTTAATATACCATTGCTGAGGCGATCGCTATCAATGTAGAGTAAAAAGATTGATGAAGTAATATAAGAATATATACGGTAAATGTCCGCATTCCGAAATAGTTAGATGCACGACTCGAAGTCCTCCGAGGGAACTGTAATGGTAAGACGTAGCCATCAAATGGAGAAAGTAGTATGAGTCACAAATCTACTGAAAAAAATCCAAAAGTTAGCGCAACATCTGCTATCTGGGGCTGTGCTATTGGTATGCTGGGCGTGTGTATCCCCTTAGTTGCCATCACCGAAAGTGGAATTATATTACCCCTTCTGGTGATTCTGGGCGCTGCCGGTGGGACGACAGCAGTATGGTTTGCACCCGATAAACGACAGCTTCAAGAGGCTAATTTAACTCAGACTGTGAAGGTGTTGGAGGAACGGGTGATGAATCTAGAAACAATTTATACCAGTCTTCCAGATAGCACAGAACCCTTTTCACTGCCAAACACAGAAGATCATCTTTGAAATGTTCCCATGAATCCTGATCAAACCTCACCCCAACCCTCTCCTTATTAAGGAGAGGGGGGAGCAGACTCACAGGAGTAGGCTGTTTACAATTGGGTGTTGGTAAGATTTGATGGACAAGGTGGGAAAGTAGACAAGGGAGGAAAACCGCACCAAATATTGTACGGTTGCCCAAAATAGAAACTGGTTCAAAAGCCTATTTTTCCGTTGAATAATCTTCCTTATCTGCCTGTCTTCTAGTCTCCCAAGTCTTGCCTCAGCCGAAATGTAAAAAACCTACCCTTGTAAGGGGGGGAGTAGACGGGTGAGGTAAAGCAAAAATTATCAGTAATTGGGCAAACTTGATATAAATCTAATATAAATCACAGCTCATAACCCAGGAATAACATATGCAGTGGACAGAATTAACTATTAACACCACCGATGAGGCTGTTGACTGGGTTTATATGCTACTCATTGATGCTAATTATGCTGGCGATATTTCCATTACTCCATACACCGCCACAAATGGAAACTCATCTCCCTGGACATATACTGTTCTTTTATATTTAGATAATCATCTCCAAGTAAATCAACGGATAGATAAAATCGCCCAGTTACTCACACCACTACAACGCACTGGGATGGCTGACGAACTAGAAATAGCTGAAACAGAATCAAAACCTGCAAATAATACCAGTATTTTCCGGCGTAAGATTGGCAACCGTTTCCTCATTCTCCCTGCCAATCAAACCAATGAAACCACATCCCCGGAAGATATTGTTATTAGACTGAAACCATCTCTAGCCTTTGGTAGTGGTTTACATCCAGCTACCATCCTCAGCTTAAAATTGCTAGAGAAATATGTCACACCTGGTATTCATACCCTAGACTTGGGTTGTGGTTCAGGAATTTTGAGTATAGCGATCGCTAAATTGGGAGCATCTGTATTAGCATTAGATAATGATGCGATCGCAGTGCAATCAACTAAGGATGCAGTATACTTCAATGGGGTAGAGCAACAAGTAAGCGTCATGGAAGGAAGCCTGGGACATGGTAGCACCTTGGGACATTGGATGGGTGGGGAAACTGCAAACAATGTACAGGCGATCGATATTCAACAAAAATTTGATTTAATAGTTGCTAACATCTTTGCTCGCATACATATTGCTATTGCAAGAGATTATCAACAAGCATTATGTAGAAATGGGGTATTGATTGCAGCAGGATTTACCGATGATTATGAACCATCCATCACCACTGCTATGTCAGAGCAGGGATTTACCGTTATAGATAGGGAAAGCCTTGATGAGTGGGTAGCTATTGCTTATCGTCAAGGAGAATTTAGAATTTAGAATGAAGAATTTAGAATTTAGAAAAAATAATTTTATGATTTAATCATGCTCCTTCACTCCTTCACTCCTTCCCTCCTTCCCTCCTTCACTCCTTCCCTCCTTCCCTCCTTCACTCCTTCCCTCCTTCCCTCCTTCCCTCCTTCTTTTACAAGCACGAATAACGAGAAACCAAGGATTTTTAGTCAGACGATGGCATTCTTCTGGGTGTATCTGATAATAATCTCCTGTAGGCTGGGGTTCTAATAACCGTTCAATCAAAAACCCTGCCGAATTCAGATTTTGACTAATTAATGTCAGAGGACGACGGTAAAATTGTACCTTGCCAATTTCCCATTCATCCTCCAACAAGTCTACAGCAAAGTAATCTTCCTTCTGGGAAAGTTGCCAATCCATGAAGGGATGGTGAGTGGAAAATACCAATACTCCCTGGGGTTGCAAAACGCGGTAGAATTCACATAAAGGCTCTTCCCAGTCTTTGAGATAATGCATAACTAGGGGACAAACCACTAAGTCAAATTCCCCATCACTAGCAAATTTCAATGGTTGAGCTAAGTCTGCTTGAAGTATGCGAGCGCGATTACCCACCCGCGATTGGGTGATATTGACAAATTCCTGATTGACATCAAAGCAAGTTACTTTAGCTCCCTGGTTGAGTAGATATTCAGCGTACCACCCAGAACCACAACCTACATCCAATACCCTGGTATTTGTGAGGGATGGTAGTAGGGATACAACTGCTGGACGTTCATAATAAACGTGAATAGGTTTGTTTTCTACCATTTGAGCATACTTTTGGGCTATGCCTTGGTAACTTGAACCCGTATGTTCTGTCATTCAATTTTGGATTTTGGATTTTGGATTGTAAAAGAGGCATTGCATAAGCTTTTCATTTGATATCTGGGTAATTAGTTACAATATAAAATCTCCATAGTTTTTATATTTCAATATTTTAGTGTTACTTCTGTCGTAAGTATTCAGGCGGACATAATATCAAAATTCTATCTGTGGCAATCATGTTTTAAGTTAGCTGCCCACGGGAAAATCCCACAACCAAGGATCTGAAAATATCTCGCTTGCGACTCCCACACCGAAGCTGTCAACCATCAACTAACAACTAACAACTATCAACCATCAACCATCAACCATTTCAAATTCTAGATTGTCATTTTGTAAAAAATCATAGGTAAAGTGGTCTACTACATTAGTATCACTCAATTCCAAGTTATAAAAATCTACAAATCCGTGAGCAAAATGTGGTCCCGCGTGCCAAGTACCTGGTTCTAACTTAATGAAACAATTGCCAGGAATGCGGAACGCAGCAATCTTGTTGATATCTGGTTCATCCACATTATTATTGGGGGGACAAACTGCAATTAACCATTCCTTCCCCTCCAATGCACCCAAGCATTGAGTACATTGTAAATGGCGAGTGATTTTATGAAATTTTAGTCCCCGACAGTGCAACTGCATAATGTAAAAACGAGGAGTACCTCTATCTAGAACTAATTGAGCATCTTCCGCATCAAAGGGTTTACCATCTGTACTGGCAAAAATTACCTGTCCATAGGGACGAAAATTTTCTGCTGTTACCCACTGTGCCTGTAATTTTCGGATTGTCTTTGCTGTACTCATATTAAAATGCCCTTAGCTGTTGTTATTTTATCCTTGAGAAAAGAATATTATCTTGCCATAGTTGTGTCTAGACTCGGAGGGATTATAATTTTGAGCTGATTGAATAAATGGATGTATATTATTGCCAATCTCTTGGCAGGAAGCTGTACTATATACCAACTTGTTACATTAACTTAGAAACAAAACTTACATAATTCAGGGCACAGAGGGCACAGTATGACGAATAATGTTAGTAGACGTAAATTTATTGGTTATAGCTCGGCAGCAGTAGGTACAAGTATACTGCTAAAAGCTTGCGGTGTTGGTGATAATATACCAACAACAGAGGGAGATGGTGAAAATTTTAAAATTGCGATCGCTCTCCCTGGTAAAATTACTGATAAAGCATGGAATCAATATGGCTATCAAGGGATAGAATTAGCTAAGAACAAGCTGACTGCCAAAACTACCCATGTAGAACAGGTTTCCCAAACGGATCAAGTAGAAGTTCTCACAGATTTTGCCCGCCAGGGATACAATGTGGTTTTTGCTCACGGAGGACAATTTGATGCGGCAATTCAACAGGTTGCACCCCAATTTCCCCAAACCTTTTTTGTAGCTGTTAATGGTGCTATCAAAGGGGAAAACATTGCGGCTTTAAGAATAGATCATATGCAGGTTAGCTATGTCTGTGGAGTTGTTGCCGCTTTGATGACAAAATCAAATAAGTTGGCTTATATTGCGGGACAAAAATTTGCAGCTACCGAAGAAGAATTACGGGGTTTTGAGATAGGAGCAAAGTCAGTCAACCCAGGTGTAAAAGTAATTCCTAGTTTTACTGGAGATTGGAATGATGTGGCAAAAGCAAAGGAAGCTACACTAGCATTAATATCTGCCGGGGCTGATGTCATCTATCAATGGTTAGATGATGCATCCACAGCAGTTATTCAAACCGCTGAAGAGAAAAAAGTGTATGCTTTTGGTAATACTAAAGACCAATTAAAGATTGCCCCCGATACGATTTTAACTAGTGCTGTTAAGCGGATGGATTTAGCGATCGCTAATTTAGCAGAGTTAGCTAAAAAGAAGCAATTAAATGGTAAGATATACACCTTTGGATTGGAGAAGTCTGATATTCTATCCCTGGGAGAATTTGGTACCAAAGTACCACAAGATGTGGTGCAAAAGGCAGAGAATATCCAAACAGATATTGCTAGTAAAAAAATTGTCTTTGAAAAATGTAAGGAAGCTGGTGTAGAAACTCGCTGTGTCAAAAAAGCATAATATAGCTATAGCCAGTCAAGTTAGGACGTTTTTGATGTTGACAGTTGACAGTTGACAGTTGACAGATGGGAGTCATTGAGTCAAGCAATACTGTCCTAATCAAGATGGCTACAGCTATATATATAAGAATCCGGTTTGATTTATGAAATGAATTGTGAAGGTAGGGGAAAGAGAGCAGGCAACAGAAAGTGAGATTTTTGCAAAAATCAAATACTAGTGTTCCGCCACATTAGTTATGAAGGGTAAAAAATGTAGTGGGAGCGTCTCGCTCCCTGTTGACAAAAAGCGTCTCGCTCCCTGGTTCCAAAAAGCGTCTCGCTCCCTGGTTCCAAAAAGCATCTCGCTCCCTGTTGACAAAAAGCGTCTCGCTCCCTGGTTCCAAAAAGCGGGCAAGATGCCCGCACTACAATAAACTATCAAAATTAATGGGACAAAGCACTAATGCGATGAACCAATAGTGTTTAACCACATTAGTTCTGCGGGGTAAATTAATTGTAGTGGGAGCGTCTCGCTCCCTATTTCCAAGCAGAGAGCAAGATGCTCCTACTCCGTTAACCAGGCAAAATTAATGTGGTGGACTATAGCAATCCTAAATCATTTGTGAAAATCAAAATACACTCTCTTCTTCTCTGACTCTGTGTTCTCTGTGTCTGGAGTGGTTTGTTTCCTCTTAAATATTTTTCACGACTCATCTAGGACTGCTATAGTAGTATTCCTTTTCATTAATTTTGAGAGCTAGGGAACAGATCCCCGACTTCTAAATCAATCTCTGCACATTGTAGTAATTCCGAGGATAGAAGTCGGGAAACTCAATGCCCGCGACTCGTCAGAATTAATGGGACGAATAATACCAAATCAAAAAATGTTTGCGACAAATCCAATTGTAGAGGCGGGGTAACCCCGCCCCTACAAATAAATCATGTGTTACATTCTTTCTTCAAATTGGTATAACTAGCTCGCTCTACATTTTTATACCGTATTTTGTGGCAATTTCAGACAGTTTATCAAACTGTTCTTGCGCTACTTGTGCCAACTTTTCATTGGTGGGTAGGGTATTATTAGGACCTTTAGGAACTAAATATTTGACGTACAAGGAAACAAAATCTACCACAATGGGTATACCCTTAAGGGCATTACCATCTGCTTCTTTTCCTGCTAACAAAATGGCTAAACCACCTTCAATAGAGCTTCTGGTGGCTTTGACAAATTGATCTACCAACTCTTCAATATAATATGCTGGTTCTAGTTCTTCCAACTTCTTTAAGTCAGGAGTAAATTCATACCCTGCTGCTATTGCTTGTTCTAAAATACACCAGTCTGTAAATTCCTTCAGTGCCTCGTCAGGAAAGCGAGGTAAGTATGTGTGCAATTCAATGTTAGATGTTGTACTCATGGGTAGTTTAAGGAGTGTAGACACGAAGTGGCTTCTCGTAGAGTAGGAGTGAGGGAGTGAGGGAGTGAAAGAGGGAGGGAAGGAGCGTAGGGGCGGGGTTTCCCCGCCCGGAGTGAAAGATTTATAGCAATGGACATATTGGTTAGGACAGTATTGTTCGACTCAAGGACTGTCAACTGTCAACTGTCAACTGTCAACTGAAAAACGTCCTAACTTGGCTGGCTATAGCTATATAACTAACAACCGTCAACTAAGCAGTACGAAAACGTGCCAGTTCTTCACCAGTTTTGGCATCATGGGCATGAACAGTACAAACCAAGCAAGAATCGAAGGAACGGGCAACATGTCCAACTTCAACGGGATCATTAACATCCTGAATGGGTGTACCAATTAAAGCTTCTTCAATGGGACCAAGTTTTCCTTGGCTATCACGGGGTCCTACATTCCAGGTAGTAGGGGCAATGACTTGGTAATTCTTAATTTTGCCTCCCTCAATTTCTACCCAATGACACAGGGAACCACGGGCGGCGGCTGTTGCACCCCAACCCTTGCCATCTTTCTCTTGGGGTGCGATGTACCAAGGGTCATTGAGTTTAAATTCCCGCAAACAACGTTCTGCTTGGCGGTACAATTTGACGATTTCGTGAACCCTGGCTAGTTGGCGTAGGTGGGTACTAGCACCACCCAACTGTTTGAAGGCATCAAGGATAAACCCATCATAGTGCTGCCAAGATTCGCCATGTGTACCCCCCGCTACCAATTGACGGGCTAAGGCTCCTACTTCTAAACGCCCATAATCACTGTGACGTACTGCTGTTGACCAAGAATAGGCATTATCGAAATCTTTGGTATTATTCTGGGTAGGTTTAGTAGTGCGATCGAAGGGATGAACATCTGCTGTACCTTCATCATACCAGGAGTGGGTGGTGTTTTCCCGAGCGAAGGTATGATCCATTAAGGTGTGGGTGTTGGTGGAACTGTCATAAACTCCACTCTTCATAATTACAGCTGCGTTTCTTCCCTCAATGGTGGGATGCTGGTATTTATCTTCATGGGGTAAATATCCCCAAGTCATATATTTGCCAATACCGGCACCATATTTATCTAGACCAATATCGAAACCCATGCGCCAATAGAAACCCAAATCAGAATCCCGATGACTAGGACTTTCATCCAACCATGTCATAAAATCATCATAGGTTTTGATTTCTTCATATCTTTCCAAGGAACAACCCAACCACACTGGCTCTAACCAATTGGTGCGGAAATACTCCAAAATTGACCAAGCGCGGGTGATATCGGTCAAAGTTGGGGCGCACATCACCCCACCAGGCACCATATAACTGCTGTGGTAACTAGTGGTATGCTGCTCAAAGTTCTTGAATAACATTTTTTATAGCTGAAATGGTATTCACGAACATTTTCTTTTTGCCGTCACAGTTTATAAATTAAGAGAATATTTAGGGAATGAGCGGGCAGAATCAACACCAGGACAATTGCAAGTATCAAACATCTACACAAGCATCTACACAGAAATATGCAAATGAATTTCCACAGCAGCATTTACACCAACATGCAACTGACTCGTTCGCCGATATATTTGCGGATTTTGAGCCGTATAACACCACAGATGGTAGCTATAGAGGAACAATGGCAAAAATTAAAGCCACAGAGTTACATTATCAAGAGGTTTTTGAGCAAAAATTAGCCCAAGCAAATAGTAATTTAAAAAGAGATAGGGTGAGAGTTCGTATCAA
>JASJCJ010000318.1 GCA_030066045.1 Calothrix sp. MO_167.B12 | reverse complement strand
TGTTCGTCAACAGCAAAGCTCAGAATTGGTAACACGGAACATTTAATTAACACGTCGGGTGAAATTATTCTTTGAAACTGATAATTTGCACCATTCTCGATTAACTATTCTCATTCCCTGAAAATTATAAATCTGACAAATCCACATCTTGAACACGCACAATATCAATATTTAGGTTTTGACGAAGAATACCTCGGACTATTTGATTATTAAAATTTTCACCAGCCAGAAACCGAATAAATTCTTCACCTGTGTGTATATTAGCGATCGCAGTTAACGGAAGCACAAGGCAAGTAGTTAAGTATAATTATTTTCTTGTTATTGAAGTATAACCACGGTTTTTTCTCTGTATAAATACGTGAATGGTAATATCAAAATTTAAATAATTACAGGTAAGCTTGAGTATAGAAGTATTGATTTATTTATTTGGAAATTGAGCGATCGCTTTTCTCAAAGATGTTTAACGGTGAAATTATTGAGTTGTTAGCAGAAATACATGGTACGATCAGATAAGTTGGCAAGAATGCACAGCCACCTATGAATTACAGAAATTACATCACAATTGAACCCAATAAACGCGGTGGTAAGCCTTGTGTACGTGGCTTGCGAATTACAGTTTATGAGGTGCTTGAATACCTAGCCTCCGAGATGACCGAAGCGGAAATTCTTGATGATTTTCCCGATCTAACGCGAGAAGATTTAAAAGCTTGTATTGCTTATGCGGCTGACCGTGAACGTCGGCTTATGATTTCTCCATTATCAGCATGAAATTACTGTTTGATGAAAACTTATCCCCTAAATTATCCACTCGTTTGAGCGATATTTTTCCAGGCTCGCTTCATGTTCGGGATGTAGGCATGAAAGCAACAATAGACCCGATAGTTTGGAATTATGCAAAAGATAATGATTTGATGATCGTCTCGTAAAGATGCTGATATGCACGATCTGAGTTTAGTGTTTGGGAATCCTCCAAAAGTCATCTGGCTTAGACTTGGAAACTGTTCTACCTTACAAGTGGAAAATTTACTGCGTAGGGAGTTCAGCACAATAAAATTATTTTATGAAGATGAAAATTCATCATTGCTTGCCCTATCATAATCGGGCGTTGCTGAATGTAGGGATGATTTTACTCAATTGGGAACGAAGTTGCGGGGTTTACAGCAACCATTTCATCCCCGTGATCAGCAATGCCCATAATCGCACTAAAAAATTGGAACTGTGTTCAAGTCAGTGATGAAGTGCGTTACATTCCATTAACGCACCCTAGGAGGCTAACATCCTAAAGACACAGGCTAGAGGAGGTAGTACCCAGCCTACGGTGATGAGCGATCGCACTTCAAGAAATACATGGGCATGGTGCGTTAAGAGAAATCTATCAGTAGGGTAGTGGGAGTTGCAGCAGGGAACACACCCTTGTATATTAAGAGAAGTAGTAGTAGCTCTCAACTGTCGGCTGCATTTGAATGGTTAGGCTGGTATCGCTAAAGCGGTGGAAGTATGTGGGTAAGAAGTTTTCGGGTTCCCTTCGTACTTAATTTGAAATTTGAACAGCTTCCATCATCCCATTATCTTCATGATCTAGGATGTGGCAGTGTAAAACAAACTTCCCTGTAAACTTAGTATAACGAGAACGAATTGTTAGAGGTTGTCCTTTAGTAACTAACAGTGTATCTCGCCAAATGCGCTCTGTCTTTTTATTCGGTCCTTTGCGATCGTACTGAAAGGGATTGACGTGGATATGGAAAGGATGGTTAGGTGCTTGTGAGTCTTTATCAGTCTCTAAATTCCAGATTTCAGCCTTACCCAATTGCAGAACTCGTGGTTGTTTAGGATCAAAGGATTTACCATTAACCGTGAATATAGGAGCTTTTTTGTTGATACTAAAAATAACGGATTGAGGTGACCCTGTGATTTCGCTATCAGCAATATCTTTGGGTGCATCTTTTCGTTTGACTTCAGCTAATTGAGCATTAGACGGCAGGTGCATGGAGATCGGTTCACCTGTAACAATCACTTTAGCGAGCATATTACCTGATTCCCCATCTCCAAACAAACCCACATTGCTCGCTTTGTCATACAAACGATATTCCTGTGATACTTGTTGTCCTACAAGAGGTGGAGCTTGAACAAGTACATCACTACGATAACCAGGTTCAAGTTTAACAGGATCCTCCTTCCAAGAATCCAGTTGACCTAGAACAATACCATCCACAGCGATTTCATGAAGTGGAATCTGTCGATTATTATTCCTATTACGTAGTTCTAGATGAAGGCTTTCTCGCACACCAGCATGGATAAAACGCCAACGTTGAACTTCCCCTGGACGCATTGTAATTGTTGGTATAATCTGACCATTAATTGTGGTACGTCGTCCTAACTCTGCCCATCTAAGAGGATAATCTTCTATTTTACCATTGTTATCATAGGCAATTTGCTGAAACACAAATACCTTTTCGGCTTCAGCCGCTGCTGCAATTTCCGGGATTTCATCTAGTCCCCCTTGTATAATTAAAGCTCCTGCCATGCCACTAGAAACCTGCAATGTAGTTGAACCATGAAGGTGGGCGTGATACCAGAAGGTTCCCGCCGGATGATTTTCAGGGATTTTAACTTCAATAGCATACTTTGGTGCTTTCTCTCCATCTTGTTTTCTCGGACTCATCACTCGCAAAACGTTGTCACTACAACCGTTTGGATCAACGTGAAGACCATGGGTATGAAAATTAGTCGTGTTGAAATTATGTGGCTTATTAATGACCATGGTTTCTTCTTCATATAAGCACTCAGATGAATTACCGCTGGCAGATTTTTTCTCCTTATAATTTGGCTCTTTTTCATAATTTGGCTCTTTTTCATAATTTAGCTCTTTTTCATCGTTTGGTGGCAAATCATTAATCAGCTTAATTCTAATCGTATCACCTGGTTTTACTCGCAAAGTAGGTCCTACTAACTTGCCATTATAAGAGCGAAGGTTAACCTCACAATCGGCAATTTTGTTTTGTGCATATTTGACCGTCAGAGTTGTATCTAATACTCCGTCAACAGACTTAATAAACTTTGGATTTTCAAACGGATGCCCAACATAATCCATCTTCTCTATGTCGGACCGTTGCAGAGATCCACAATCAGACTTAGAGTTGGTAGGGCTAGTATCAGAAATTATTGAAAAATCTGCCAAAGCATCTGCGTTACTGGTAGGATAAACCAACAACAGTAAAATTATTACAATTGTCAATAATACTTTCATCGTTACCTCAAGGTTAATTTGGGAACTCCAATTCACAAACTATGGTTAAATATTGCTACTTATCACCCTTCTAATATCTAATTAGGAGAGTGATGTGGTCGTACTTGGGGTCATTAATGTCACCTTACGTATAAATAGCTAAACTTCTGGGTATATTACATTACTGATACTATTCTCACAATACTCCGTTTGGTAGATGACACCAAAATCTTTATTTGTGGTTTCAAATCTCTCGAAGTGTTACACAGGCTACAAGAAAAATAGAAGCATTTTTAACACATCTCGCCATCAATGAAAATGTTGCTGCATCTACGCAAAATCAAGTTTTAAATGCCATTTTATTTCTCTACAAAGAGGTATTAAAACAAGATTTAAATTTGAAAATTGATCCGGTTCGCCCAACTAAATCTAAATATTTACCAACAGTTTTAACAAAAGATGAAGATTTTATAATTATTAACCAACAAAATAAAAAAAGTTTCGGTTCGTTTGATTTAGAAATTCTTCAAGAATTTCAACCTCTCAACTTCCAACCTTAACCTTTCATTTTCCATCCGTAACGCCAATATTTCATTCTTCTGCAATTCAATCAACGACTTTTGACTAATCACCTCACCAAAGGCTTTTTTCCGGTTTTCGATACCAAACCAACGCTGGTATGTTTTCGTATGTTCGTCAACGGTATGACCTAGATTATCTGCTGCTGCTTTGATGGGTATTCCTTGGAGGTGGGAACGAATCGCACAAGCATGACGCAAGTCGTATGGTTTAAATTCAATTCCAACTTTTCTAAACCATCTAGATATATCTCTCCGCATCCAGTTAATACTTTGTACGGATGTAATTTTAGCAAGTTTTCTTTCTAATATTTTTAATGGTTGGGGATTTTTTAAATCGAATAATTCTATCCATTCAGGAACAAAGGGAATGACTTCCCGATGTCCGGTTTTGGTATCTCGATTCACTTTCCAAGTATTATCTATATTTTGTGTGGATATCCACCAATTAATATCTGGATTAACGAATAATTCTCGCGGTCTTAAGCCAAAAGTTGCCAGCATTCCATATATCCAACGCCACATTTCCCAAGTGTCGGTAGCATCACAAATATTTGTATTTTTGCGGTTGAGAGCAAATTTTTCAAATAGCCCAAATGAACTAATAATTGTTTCATCATCAGGAATTTCTCTATAGCTGGGAGTTACGCGATCGCGGCTTACATCCAGGGTAAATCCTAAGTTAAAAGCTTTAATAAAAACGGAAGATACAGCAATGAGTTCATTCTTTTTATTTCCTTGAGTTGCATTGATTATTTTCTCGAAATTATCTTTATTTGCCAAAGTTTCTAGGCTAAAGTTTCTTTTAATTACTGATATATAATTAGCAAAAGTATTTTCACTAGTGATTGTTTTTTGACGAGTTTGATAATAATAATCTTCAAATTTATCTAATAATTCTCCAATTGTTTTAATTTTTTGCTTCTCTCGATTTTTTTCTCTAATTCTTGTTCCTAAATATTTTTCATTCCATGTAAAAGTATGGCGGGCAATTAATTTACCTAACTCGTAACTTTCTTCAATAGCTGTTTTCAGCCCTTCTAAATTTGCTGGTATACCCAAGGATAAATCGTACTGTTTTTTACTTTTTCCTTGAGGGTTACTACAATCGTCAGGTTTCAATGGTAAAGTTGCTCGTAGCTGTAGAGAATTACCAGTTTGTTTGATACGAACTCTCACCCTATCTCTTTTTAAATTACTATTTGCTTGGG
>JASJCJ010000098.1 GCA_030066045.1 Calothrix sp. MO_167.B12 | reverse complement strand
TGGAACTGGCGAACCAACGCATTCCAAGGTAGGAACTTTGGCACTTGCTGATAACGTAGTCAGTTAAGACGCACGGCTGGTCAGCTACCTAAAGATAGGGGCTTGAAGCTCCGTCTATGCACGAGCGGGGTGCTGACAAACAATCCATCAACCATCAATCATCAGTTGACGCGCTGCTACCATATAGCGAAAGATATATTCTACCAATTCAATGTAGTTAAGTGCGGTTTCCGGGGAAGATGCCCACACGATAACGCCATGATTGCGGATTAATAAGGCTGGTATTTGTGGTGGATGCTTTTGGAAACGAGCTTCTATTTCTGAGGCGATTTTTGATGCCTGTAAATGATTAGTAAATACAGCCATCTGACAACGGGGATTTTCTGAGCATACTCCCAACCCTTTGAGCATTTCTAGGGGTGGTAGATTCAGAGTATCTTCCTCAGCAAACATAGAAATCAAATTCGCTTCTATAGAGTGGACGTGATAACAAGCTATGGCTTCGGGAAAGAGGCTGTAAATACTTTGGTTAATGCTGGTTTCAGTAGAAGGTTTTAAGTCGGGGGAAGGTGCTTCTACTGTGCCATCTGCATACACTCGTACAAAATCATGGGTGGTTAACTCTCCCTTGGCTTTACCGCTAGCTGTAATCCAAAAACTACCATCGGGTAGACGCACAGAGAGATTACCCGCAGTCCCTAGCATCCAACCCCTTTGGTAGAAAAGGCGAGCGGCAGCAATTAATTTAATACGGGCATCTACAAGAACTTGACTATTCATCATTTTGGATTTTAGATTGTCACAAAGCTCATGGAAAAGCCTTGCAGAGTTTCATCTGTTGCAATTATCTGACAAAATGGTATTATTATTCCCATAAATCTATTAAGCGATCGCGCACTTGAAAAAAATCATCCCAGGGAATGTATGGTTTTTGATATTCTTGCAGGTATTTAGTAAGGGGTTCCCTAGCAAATACCACGGGAGTATGTAGTGCCATATTTAAGTCAGTGATTGAATCTCCAATGGCAATGTTTTCATCCCCAGCATACTTTGCCATTATCTGTACTTTGGCAACTAGCTCTGTATCTCCCTCAAATTCAGAATATATCTGCAAGTATTCCCCACTGGTATCCACATCCACTGCATGAATTGCCTGCACTCGCTCTATCAAATCACCTAAAACAGTTTCTACGATCCCTCGCAATCCCCCAGAAACTATGACTAAGGGCACATCTCGCGTAGCTAAAAAATCCAGTAGTTCTACAAAACCGGGACGAATTGCCTTGGTGCGAGTAAATTCTAAAATATCTCCATAACTGGATGATGGGATAGACTCTAGAATTTGTCTTACTCCTTCCCTGAGTGTCAATTTCCTCGCATACATTTGCGGCATCAACTGGGCAGAAATTTCTGGAGAAAACTCTTTTAAAACAGCAACAAAAGTTTCTTCTGCGGTGATGGTGCCGTCAAAATCGCAAAAAACAATCCGCTTCACCCTTTTACCCCTTGTAAGTTGCGGTGATGAGGAAATTTAATTGCAGTACCAGTATATTCAGGAACCCAGCCCTCAGTACCAGTAAAGTAACGTAACGCCTTTACCCATTTTGCCGGTGTTAAATAAAACCAATGTTCCGTACCCGCTGGTACATTGATATATTCTTCTGCTTGTACTGTTAATTCCACCTGACTACCATCAGGAAGTACAAACCCAAAAATTCCTTCCCCATCCACTATGTAACGCACTTCGTCATCTGCATGGGTATGGATTTTATCAAACTTTGCCAATAACTCATCTAGATTAGGAATACCAGGATGAAGCACAATTAGATCCCGAGATTGATAGCCTGCTGTTTTTTGCAGTTCTTGAAAATATCCATCTAAACTTTGGAGTACAGTTTCCTTCTCATCATCCTGGAGGCTTGACTGTGCCAACAAATTACGTATTTCGGGGTTATCTCCCACCGTCCAATGGTCTATTTTAACGTTGACAGGAGCTAATTCTTGAGTAATTGTTTGCAAGTCTGTGTATAGAGTACCATCTTCTGTTTGCAGAATTGCCATAGTTAGCCTCCTAGAGAGTTCAGCAAATTCAACAAGGAAAATTATACGTTATATCCAGCGGGTTAATGCATTATGAACGCTCCCGTAGCTTAAAAAACTTGATTTTTCGTGTTATTGATCAAAATATATAGGAATCCTAATTGATTTTTGAAATATACGTAGTGGCGTGACACAACTAAAATGGTGCAATAGGTGTAGGTTGGGTTGAAGAATGTAGACGCAACAGCGGCTTGGAGCAGAGTAACCCAACACCAGTAAAGCTTTGTTGGGTTTCCCTTCGTTCTACCCAACCTACGAATAAGTTTGCAAACAGTCCCTAGGGCGTGTTTTCAAACCACATATCTTGCACCTTCTCAATAAGAGTAAGGTGGGCAGTGCCCACCCTACGCTAAATCAAGGGTTTCAGGCTCTAATTTTCTCAATAATCTTGTGGTGCAAGATGTGAAAAACCCAAAATTGGCATAAATTGTAGGTTGGGTTGAGGAACGAAACCCAACATTTTCCGTACACCCAGTTGGGTTTGGTTTCGTTCTACCCAACCTACACCATAGTTTGACAACACGCCCTAGTGCTTTGTCCCATTAATTTTGATAGTTTATTGTAGTGCGGGCATCTTGCCCGCGTCCGATATACAAATTAAATACGCCACAGCTTACAGCAGGGAGCGAGAGGGTGAACGAAATTTTGGGTGGGATTTCTAGCTAAATATTCAAAAAATCACTCCCCACACCTCCCACACTCCCCACACTCCCCACACTTTTTTTCGCTCACCCGGAGCGAGACGCTCCCACTACATTTTTACCCTTCAGAACTTATGGGACAAACCACTAGTCTTAGCGCGTTTGATTAATCAAAACACCAGTAATAGCTCCGCTAACAGCATCTTGCACCGGACGTTTGCGTTTTCTGGTAATGATACCAGATACAGTGCTAGCCGCAGCTCCTACAGCTGCATCTCGAACTACGCTGGGTTTTTGATTACGGTTAGCAGCATTTACTGCTGCACCGGCGACTGCTCCGTTAATTGCATTGTCCACAGTGGAACCCTTTTTGGTAACGACTCCCGATACAGCCCCAACTCCTGCTCCTGTTACTACGTCTTTCAATAATCTATCCGCAGAGGCAGGTTTGGCAGGGATGAAGGTTGCACCAATTAATCCTGTGGCAATCAGGCTAGGTAACAGTCGTTTTGTGAGGATTTTATTCATTGCTGAATCTCCTATTTGTGTGTGCTTCTTTACAATTCCTAGTCTAGTCCGGATTTTCCAGACTAGCTGGTAGGAAATTTATGTAAATTTATGTAAAGAAAGATGGCGATCGCTAACAAATTCCTTAACAATGTGTCGATTACTTACCTATTGAGGCGCGCCTGTATTCTTACAGCAGTTTTCATCTATTTGAACCACATCTTCATGTAGGGGTTTAGCAGTGCTAAACCCCTACGGTGTGGTCTATTTACCTGAAAATCGCTGTAATGAGTGTGGGAGTGGACTGGCTCATGGTTTGATGCCTACGATGGTTTTGAGTATGATCCTTGTAAAGAGATACTCCAAAGCTAACTTTGACAACCAACACAGTGTTGTCAGGAAGAGACGCACTCCTCCACCGATGTGGTGGGGCTTGAGGTGCCCACCAATCGGGAGCCATCAAATCGTAGATTTTGATGGGGGAGGAGGACCCTTGAGGCTTATCGCCCCGGACACGGGGCACCGGACACAGAGCGCTCCGCGTCCCCGCGTCCCCGCGTCCCCGCGTCATCCGGTTGAAAGGTGGTAGTTGGGCATTACGCCATAGCTTTCGTAACTGGTACTATCCGCAACTCCGGTAAATTTTGGCTGGTTTTCGCTGTGCTACAAGTTAAGCTTGTTGATACCTTGATTTAACCATTAGAATATGAGCCATACTCATCTCCGAGAAAATCTATCCCCAATTATCAGCTCGCGCCATTGAGTATGTTAGAACTCGTCATTACTGCATTCACCGTTATCCTGGGTTCAGCAATTTGTGCGATGGCAGAAACAGCCTTATTTTCCGTTCCCAGGATTAAAGTCCAGCAATTAGCACAATCGAAAAAACCAGGAGCAGAAGCACTGTTGGCGATTCGCAAAAACATGAATCGCCCGATCGCTACTATTGTTATTCTCAATAATATATTTAATATAGTTGGTTCTGCTGTAATTGTGATTGTTGCCAACAAGGCTTTGGCAAAGACATGGGTAAGTATCGTACCAGGGATTATGACTTTCCTGATTATAGTTTTTGGGGAAATAATTCCCAAAACTCTCGGCGAACGCTATTCCCAACCCATTGCTTTAACAGTGGCTTTACCAGTCCGTTTTTTAACCTTAGTATTTAGTCCTTTGGTGTGGTTGGTAGAAAAAATCACCCTTCCCTTTACCCAAGGGAAAAAAATTCCCACAACCAATGAAGCAGAAATTCGTTTCCTCGCCACCATTGGTTATCAAGAGGGGGTAATTGAAGATGATGAGGCGGAGATGATTCACCGGGTATTTCAACTCAATGACTTAACCGCTGCTGATGTCATGTCTCCAAGAATCACCATTACTTATTTACACGGTGATTGTACCCTCGGTGAAGTGGAACAAAGTATTATTTCATCCCAACACAGCCGCATTTTGGTGATTAAGGATTCCTTGGAACAAGTGATAGGTTTAGCACTAAAACATGAGTTACTAACCGCCCTGATTGAAGGAAAATATAATCAACAAGTCGCCACTTTGGTTCGTCCCGTACACTTTGTGCCGGAAATGGTACGGTTAGATAAGTTACTGAAGAATTTTCAAGACAGCCGCGAACATTTAGTAGTAGTACTTGATGAGTATGGCAGTGTATCTGGTGTCGTCACCCTGGAAGATGTGTTGGAAGTGCTTACCGGCGAAATTGTAGATGAAACCGATAAGATTATTGACTTACAAGAAATTGCCCGCAAGCGCCGGGAGAATATGCTTAAGTCTAGGGGATTGGAGATTTAGGAGTGAAGGAGTGAAGGAGTGAAGGAGTGAGAGAGTGAAGGAGTGAGGGAGTAGGGGCGGGGTTTCCCCGCCCGGAGTGAGGGAGTGAAGGTAAAGACTGTGGGGAAGCAATAAGTAATAAGTAGGGCTTGCAGCAAAAAGTCTTTTGGTGAGGGTAGGGAATAAGGAATAGGCAATAGGCAATAGTTTCAGCCTCTTTTTTGATATTCAAAATATCATCAAAAATTACAGATGCAAGAATTTTAAACATAAAATCCTAATTCCCCTGCACTTAATTCCCCAAAGAATAGCCCTTATGCATTGATAAATCAATGTTTGATAGTTATTCAGCAGACCCTAAGTATAGGAATTAGGCAACTGGCATCTTTTTTCTGTAAGGGAGTTGGAAAGCTCCCTTAACATACAAAGCGGGCAAGATGCCCCGTAAAGCCTACGGCATAGCTAAGCGCAAAGCGCACGCTAACGCGAACGCTTACCGCGGAGCGTCTCCGAAGGAGTTAGTCGCTACAACGGGGGGAACCCACGCAACGCGCTTCTCTGGGCACTACAAATTTAAACATTTGGGATGCTCCCCTTTTTAATCACTCTCGCGCTTATAAAAATTTAAAACCCTTATTCTGAAGAACTTTTATGAATTTAGGCGTAGGTTGGGTTGACTTCAGGAAACCCAACATCAAGGGCTTTTTTGTTGGGTTGCGCTGTCGCTTAACCCAACCTACATTTATTGTTTTCTTCCTCCATTAATACTAGTACAGGTCGGCGTAAATAAACCAACCATTTATAAAACGTCAAAGCCAGAAAACACAATACTTTTGACTTTTGACTTTTGACTTTTGACTTCCGCGCAGCGGTACTAGGACAAACAAACTTTTTGCTAGAATTTGATGTTTGTTTTTAACGCCAACTTACTTATATAGGAAATTATTGTGAGTAATCCAATTGAAGCACAAATTATCGAAGCGGAAGAACAGCTGAGGCTGGCAATGCTTGATTCTAATATAAAAGTTCTCGATGAATTGTTGGCTCCCCAACTCATTTTTACCAATCATCTCGGTCAAGTGTTAGGCAAAAAAGACGATCTTGCTGCTCATCAATCTGGAAAGTTTAAGATAGAAGCTTTGACCTCTTCAGAACGCCATATTCAACTGATAGGAAATGTTGCAATTGTTACTGTTAAAGTCCATTTAATAGGTAGCTACGATGGTTCTAGTTTCGATAACTATTTGCGCTTTACTCGTATTTGGACTCTCTCTTCTAGTAATACTTGGCAGATAGTCGCTGCCCATTCCAGTGTTGTGATGTAGTTGACAAAAATTTTCTTACTTTGCATCGAAAAGAATTAGAAATGATATCGTTTCCGTTAGCATCGGAATTATTTCTATTTCCATGCATGAAAGAACATTAATATCACATCTGTGTGCAATAGACGGGAAATAATATCCAATTTTCCTTCCCTCCGGGCGGGGAAACCCCGCCCCTACTCTTCCCTCCTTCACTCCTTCCCTGCTTCACTCCCTCACTCCTCCCCTCCTTCCCTCCTTCCCTGCTTCACTCCCTCACTCCTTCCCTCCTTGTGAGGCCCATCATACCAATGGGTACATTAATGTGATTTACTCATCTGTGAGATAAAAATTACAGCCTTAGGGCTGTAAACTAATCCTACGGAGGAGTAATGTCATTATCTAAAGCTGTCAGTGGTCATCTTAATTTCCCAGATAGTATTACCCAAAGGTTACAAGTAAAGCATCTA
The DNA here is from genome assembly GCA_030066045.1 of Calothrix sp. MO_167.B12. Lineage (GTDB taxonomy): Bacteria > Cyanobacteriota > Cyanobacteriia > Cyanobacteriales > Nostocaceae > Calothrix_A. Next base: position 15,323 of record JASJCJ010000098.1, on the reverse strand, counting down.
CTAGAGCCTACTAAAATGGTGTCTACAACTGCTGGAAGCGATGTAATTCAAGGTTTGAAACAAACGCCCAAAACCTTACCATTCAAGTATTTATATGATGATCGTGGTTCGGAACTATTTGAGCAAATCTGTGATTTACCAGAATATTACCCTACTCGTACTGAAACAAAAATATTACAAAATTACTCCACAGAAATCGCTCAAATAACAGGTGCTTGTGAACTTGTAGAGTTAGGTAGTGGTAGTTCTACTAAAACCCGTATTCTTCTGGATGCATACCAAGAATTGAATTATCCCCTACATTATTTACCCATAGATGTGAGTGCGGGGATATTGGAACTTAGTGCCAAACAATTACTAAAAGACTATCCCACCTTGCAAGTATACGCCTTAGCAGGAACCTACGAACAAGCACTGACCCACCTCCAACCGACAAAATCACCCACTCGCATAATTGCTTTTATTGGCAGCAGTTTGGGTAATATGAGTCCCCAAGAATGCGATCGCTTTTTTAACCAGATTACAGATGCTTTGCACCCAGGTGAATATTTCCTTTTAGGAATTGACTTACAAAAGCCCAAAGATATTTTAGAGGCTGCTTATGACGATCGCCAAGGGGTAACAGCAGAGTTTAACCTGAATATGTTAAGGCATTTAAATCGCAGGTTTGAGGGTGATTTTGATCCCAATCAATTTAGCCACTGGGCATTCTACAATGAAGTTGAACAACGAATTGAAATGCATTTAAAAAGTGCGATCGCTCAAACGGTAGAATTACGCAGCCTCAATCTCAAGGCTAATTTTACTGCTGGGGAAACCATTCGCACAGAGATTTCCCGCAAGTTTGATTTAGATACCATCCAGCAGGATTTACAAGCTCATGGATTAATTCCCCAACAGGTATGGACTGATGAAAACCAGTGGTTTGGTTTGATTTTGTCTCGCCTGTCTTAGGGGAACTTGAACATTGTTTAAATCCTTGTAGAGTAAGGGAAATCCACCAAATACACAAAAATATCTGAAACCCGGATATAGCAATCAACTAAGTAAAACGATGTCAAAACCTCTTTGCATATACATTTAAGCCTTTTTATCGGCTAGTTTTTGTCTAAATCCCGTTAGGAAAGAATGTAGAGACGTTGCAGTGCAACGTCTCTACACCCAGATTCATATTTCAAATCAGCAATGCTAAATTTTACGTCTCTACAAAGATGGAGGGTTACAGCTTCAAACCCATAGATAATTTTTGGAGATATCTATTAATTCACTAAATTGTAGTCATTCCAGTCAGCTACGGGTAAATAACCAATTTTGCGGTAAATTTTGTTAGAAGTAGGATTAGCTAAATCAGTAAATAAACAACAAAATTGACTACCTGCCTGGAGTAGTTTCTCAGTTAATTCTGCAACACAGGTAGTAGCATATCCCTGTTTGCGGTATTCTGGCGGAGTATATACAGGACCAATTCGTTTGCTGTTAGCTGTTGCACCTCCACAAAAAATTATGGTTACGGGAACTTCATGCTCCCAAATGTAAGCAGTATTTTGCTGGAGATGATGGTCAATGGCAGGTTCTATGCTTTCCTGGGTTCCACCCATCGCACCCATAGCCTCAGTATCAAATTCTTGGTACCACTTAAGTAAAAGCGAACGGTCTTCATCAGTGGCATTACGCAAATAGCCTTGACTTCTGGGAACATTTTGCACGGTGTGTAGCTGATGAATCCGCATTTGCATTCCCAGTTGACAAGCTTGACCTGTAATATTTTGCCAAGTTTGAGCAAATGCCAATGTTTCGTCAATTAAACCAGAAAATCCTGGTAATTCGGTTTGCTGGGAGTATAGGTCTTTTGCGATCAGTTCAACTGCACCTAAATCTTCTATTCTCGACAGCACGAGTTTATAAGGAGGGGTTCTGATAGCCGTCGCTATGACTTGACCTGCTGACTCTACTACGGCTAAATATGGTTGGCAATTATACCTTTGGGGATTTTTAACTAAGGTTTCAGCGATCGCTAATGGTAAACAATGATGAGCTTCGTATTGAAGTAAATAGTCTTCTATTACATCGTAAAATTGCTGAGGATGATTAAATTTCAGGAGTCTCATGTACTATCTCCTTCTTCCCTAGGATTAATTTTGATGCCCATTACATACTTACATTTTGCGATCGCGCTTCTACGTGAAAGTTGGTGATAATTCCTGTTACCAAAGTCCTAGCCCTGGAAGGGCGGTTGTGCCAACGGGCTTACAGCAGTTTTCATCTATTTGAACCACATCTTCATGTAGGGGTTTAGCACTGCTAAACCCCTACGGTGTGGTCTATTTACCTGAAAATAGCTGTAAGTAATAAGTAAAAAATAATAAGCAATAAGTAAGAATGCTCGAGCGGTGAAAATGGTATAAAGCCTCTTCATTCATGAATCAAAATAATTAAGATTAATCATTCTTTGAATCCTCTGGCTTTAGACTCTTGTGAAACTTATTACTTATTACTTAAAACTTATTACTTGTGAAGGATGGCGCAACATGGGAAAGATAGTTGGGGATTCTCCAGTTTGAATTTCGCCGATTACCTTAAATCCATGGCGTTCGTAGAAGGGTATATTGTTAGGATTAGAAGACTCTAGATAAGCAATTGTATTAGTGCGATCGCACTCTTGAAGTTTATGCCTCATCAATGCCGAACCATACCCTTTATGCTGTTGATTGGCTTCTACCCCAAGGATTGCTAAGTACCAATAAGGTTCCTGGGGATGGTAACTGACTATTTGCTCCAACATGGCAAATACTTCTTCTCGCCGTCCCGGAGATATGGTTTCCTGTAGAAATGCACCGATGGCATCGGTGTCAAGGTTGCTCTGAGGAGGAAACCAAACAGCAGTACCAGCATAACCATCAATGTAATAGATAGTTTTATGCTCCAATGCTTTACCGCCAAATACCCTAACAAGCTGGGGATAATTTTTCAGGTATTCCTGGGGTGAGGGATACATCCAACGTACTGCTGGATCTGTGCTAAACGCAAGTACAAGTGAACTAACAATTGGCTCTATATCCGATTCTGTTGCTGTCTTAATCAATGATGTCACCATTTTTACTCCGAGCCATGACCTACAAAAGAATCATAGATATCAATTGTGAAGAACTAGAGGGGAAGTGCTAATACGCCTCAAATGGAATAATACAATGGAAAGGATTTAGCATCCTTAGGCTTGACATATACCCGTTGTTGTGGTTGCAAATCCAACTTATCAAACCGTTCCCGACTCAAATGGGCTGTCACCACTTGCCCATCATCCAAGCTTAACTCTACCTGAATTTCCCAACCCAAATGAATTAAACGATTGACCCTAGCCGGCACAGTTGTACCATTGGGAATTGTGTCCACAATCACATCCTGGGGACGCAAAAACATTTCTGGGTGAACCGAATCAAATCCATGTTCCTGAAATATGCGGGAGTTACTGGGTAGCACATTCACCGGACCAATAAAACTCATCACAAATGCAGTGGCGGGATGATCGTAAATTTCTGCCGGAGTGCCGATTTGTTCCACCTTCCCTTTATTCATCACCACGATTTCATCAGACACTTCCATCGCTTCTTCTTGGTCGTGGGTGACAAAAACCGTGGTCACATGAACTTCATCATGGAGACGGCGCAACCAAGCACGTAAATCCTTACGAACTTTTGCATCCAACGCGCCAAAGGGTTCATCTAACAGCAATACCTTTGGTTCTACCGCTAATGCCCTAGCTAATGCTACCCTCTGCCTTTGTCCACCGGATAATTGGGATGGAAACCGATCGCCCAATCCACTCAACTGTACTAAATCAAGTAACTCCTCAACCCGCAACTTTATTTTCCCTTTTGGTGCTTTGCGAATTTCTAAACCAAAAGCAATATTCTGCCTCACCGTCATGTGTTTGAACAAGGCATAGTGTTGAAATACAAACCCTATATTCCTTTGTTGTACGCTTTGATGGGTTGCATCTTTGCCCGTGAGCCAAATTTTACCAGCATCTGGCATTTCCAATCCCGCAATTAGTCGCAGCAGGGTAGATTTCCCTGAACCAGAGGGACCCAACAATGCTACTAAGGAGCCGCTTTTAATTTCTAAATTTACCTCGTTGACAGCCTGGAAACTACCAAACTGCTTGGATACGTTTTCAACTACAATGCCCACTGTTAGAACCTCTGCAACTAATCTACGGTTTTCTGATGGGATTAGTGTATTTTAAATTCAGATATACCACAGGTCAACCGCTGAGCGTCAGTCAAAAGTCAATTCAAAATTCAAAATTCAAAATGCCTCTTGCAGAGGAGCTACGCTAACAACAGTCAAAAGTGACCCAGGGTGCGTTATAGCGCTACGCGCAAGTCAAAAGTCAAAAATCAAAAGTCAAAAGTTGACTGCTCATGGGTTTGCTGTGTTCAAGAATGTCCTAACCTAATTGCGTAGTGCTATATATTTGATTAACGCACACTTGTATCTTAGAAGCAGTGGTATGGCAGCGATCGCACTTAAAAGAATTTAGAATGAGAGAATTACGTGGGAGCAACGGGGATTTTACTCCCAAAGTTGGTGAAAGGACTTCCAAGAAATAAATTATCCCACATTGTAATCCCACCGTAACCCCGCTCCTACGAATCATACGATTGGTAAAATGACTTTGGGACATTTTTTAATCTGGAAGTCCCTAATACCATATTTAGGGGTAATTTATTTTGTGGAAGTTCCTTAAGTTTTTTATGGGCGATCCATTAACAGAAGAAAGAGATTAAAAAATGATCTCAATCTTCTGGAAGTTATTACTGAGGGGCTACTTGACGATGCCCCTGTTTTCTTTCCTGTCTTACTGCCAGCTAGGCAGTTACGATTCTTGTAGAAGCAAGATTGTATAGCTTAATGCAATACATATCTTCCCAAGTGAAATAATCTCGTCATGTTGCCCCTAACAAGTAACTGATGGAGTGCCTCCGTACTTGTTGCATGTTGCCGCAGCATTTTCTAGGCATGAGCCAATAAATGGGATTGTTTGCCCACACGGATAGCATTTTGATTCACCTCCGACGTTGCAGCACCAATGGCCCGTGCCGCATTCACCCGAGGGAGAAATCGCGTTGTTAGCATAAACACCAACCTTCATGCCCAGTGTTCTCATTACAGGTTGAGATTGAATTGGAAGCTTCATGATTTTTCTCCTGATTCAAGAGTAGATTTTTGTTTTTCAAAACTTGAGAGTTAGACTCACCCATATCACTAATTCGCGGTATGTGTGAGGCTAAGATTAGATAATTCATCAGGGTTTCGGTTCCTCTGTACCTTTAAAGAATTGTTGGCACGTCATACACATCTTGACAGTGCTGGCTACACAAAATAGCATTGGGAGCTGCCGGACATGGAAATTGAATGGCACAGTTGATTCGACAATCGGCTTCTTGAGAACTCAAAGAGGCTGTATATTATGGGGATAAGCCGGTCAAAATTATTAGTCAGTAACTATGTCTGTCCGCCCCATCTACTTAGATTGTCATGCTACCACCCCTGTAGATCAACAGGTGTTGGCAGCAATGTTACCCTATTTCACAGAACATTTTGGCAATCCCTCCAGTATCAATCACGTTTATGGTTGGGAAGGGGAAGCCGCAGTTAAACAAGCCAGGGAAGTTCTAGCAGCAGCCATCAATGCTACCCCTGAAGAAATTGTCTTTACCAGTGGAGCCACGGAAGCAAATAATTTAGCCATTAAAGGGGTTGCAGAGGCTTATTTCCAGAAAGGACAGCATATTATTACCCTCGCTACAGAACATAATGCTGTGCTTGACCCTTGCAAATATTTACAATCTTTAGGGTTTGAAATTACCATTCTCCCGGTGCAAGGGAATGGGATTATCGATCTAAATCAGTTAGAAAAGGCTTTGCGTGACGATACTGTACTGGTATCAGTCATGGCGGTGAATAATGAAATTGGTGTATTGCAACCATTGGCTGAAATTGGTGCTATGTGCCGGGAGAATAATGTACTTTTTCATACGGATGCTGCCCAAGGAATTGGCAAAATACCCTTAGATGTGCAAGGGATGCACATCGATTTAATGTCCCTCACTGCCCACAAACTATATGGACCCAAGGGGATTGGTGCATTATATGTGCGTCGGCGTAACCCCAGAGTACGGTTAGCTCCCCAACAGCATGGAGGTGGACATGAACGGGGGATGCGTTCGGGTACTTTAGCAACACCCCAAATCGTCGGATTTGCCAAGGCGGTGGAAATTGCGATCGCCCAACAAGATACGGAAAACCAACGGCTATCTCAACTGCGAGACAAGTTATGGATGCAAATTTCCCAGTTAGAAGGGATTCATCTCAACGGACACCCTAGTCTCAGGGTGGCGGGGAATTTGAATATTAGTGTTGAGGGTGTGGACGGTGCGGCATTACTGTTAGGATTACAACCAGTGATGGCTGTATCTTCCGGTTCCGCCTGCTCTTCTGCCACTACTGCACCATCCCATGTTCTCACGGCTTTAGGACAATCCCGTGATTTAGCATATGCATCAGTACGTTTCTGTATAGGAAGATTCAATACTGATGAGGATATTGACCAGGTAGCAGCACATTTTGTGTCTACTGTTCATAGTTTACGTAAGCAAAGCAGTTTGGTATGAAAAAGTATGTTTTTAGATATGAGAGTAATGATACATACTTGTGGGAATTATTCAGTATTATCAACTAGATAGAAGCTGAATTGGCATAACAATAAAAAGTTTTCATATATTCCTATGTATGAAATATATTTTTTATGTAAAAAATCAGTAGCAATACTAGTATTATTTTTCTACTATGATATTTTAATAATTAAGCGGTAAAAAAACCGATAAATACTATCTTTTAAATAAAGCTTGTGTTAATCAAAGTTTTTTTGATAAAGATAACCGTTGCATCAGCCAAATTACCCCCATAACACACCAATTAGATATGAAATTCAAATGAAATAATAATGCTTTGGCTTATTTAGACCAAATCAAAAAATGTTTGCAAAATATCCAATCGTAGGGACAGGGGTTACCCCGCCCCTAGCAGTCAACCATATGCCACATTGTTTTTTCAAAGAAATATTACATATATCTTCCACCTCCTCAACCAAGGTAAAGTGGGTAGTGACCACCCTATAAATGAATAAGGGTTTATAGTGCTACGCGCAAGTCAAAAATCAAAAGTCAAAAGTTGATTATACATAGCTTTTAGAATCCTGTAATGTCCTAATGTATATGCGTAGTGCTATCAGATCCTGATTATCAAGGGTAATCTTGTGATGCAAAATGTGAATTTATATATGATAAATAACTTTGTTTTAACTCTTGAAATCTACTGATATGTCATTTAATTTATTGTTTTTTACGTATAAAATCGTTTTACATTGAAGATGCATATTATTAATGCAGGCGTGTAAGTTTTATAAGGACATTCCCTAGATTGCTTCTAGCCTTCATAGATTCTATGCAGATTCATTGTAAGTTGATATAACTTAATTTAATTAATCCAGCAATAGATGAGCTTAAAAATATCATTTCTGGTTTGGCTAAATATGTAAAAAACAATAAGTTTTTAATGATTGACAACCAACATTTTCCTCAGTTGGCTAACAATAACTATGATAGCCATCATAGTTTTGATGTAAAAAATAATGATTAGTACTTGTATTGACATTTAAAGAAATGAACAAAAAAGTCAGAATTTTAAATATAAATATTGATAATATATCCCAGTCAGAATTACTACATAAGTTGAACGAAGGGGTAGTTTTTACTCCTAACGTAGATCACTTAATGAAGCTGCAGAAAGATCATGATTTTTTAGAAGCATACAGCATCAGTGATTATAATCTTTGTGATAGCCAAATATTAATATATGCATCGAAATTTCTGGGAACACCAATTAAGGAGAAAATAGCTGGCTCTGATTTTTTCCCTGCTTTTTGTAAATTCCATCGTCACAATCAAAATATTAAGATTTTTCTTTTAGGAGCAGCACCAGGTGTTGCCCACAAAGCTCAAAATATCATTAATCAAAAAATAGGTAGAAATATTATTGTTGATGTATATTCTCCACCTTTTGGTTTTGAGAAAGATGAACAAGAATGTCAAAAAATCATCAATATTATTAATAATTCGTCAGCAACTGTCCTAGCAGTGGGAGTTGGTGCTCCCAAGCAAGAAAAATGGATTTATCAATATAGAGAACAATTGCCATCAATTAAGATTTTCATGGGACTAGGTGCAACTATTGATTTTGAATCTGGAAAAATTAAGCGCTCGCCAAAATGGATGAGTCAAGTTGGGTTAGAGTGGCTGTTTAGATTATTGTCCGAACCTCAAAGATTATGGAAGAGATATTTAATAGATGATATTCCTTTTTTGAGGTTAATTTTGCTACAAAAACTGAGTTTGTTATTCAAGAAGAGTATATTAAACTCTTTGCAGGAGGCAGGAGTTGAAAAGCAGGAGACAACAGGTGAGAATTGGGAAGAGGATTCCAAGCTCTCCTCAATTATTTTTGCCAAGACGGGGCTTGTACCCAAGTTGGAAGAAGAGATGGAGGAAAACCCTCCAGCAAATTTGCCCTCTACCCCCTGCTTGACAAAGGAAAAGCCTAAGTCATTAATTTAACTTCATCAACACATATCTTGCACTTTCTCAATAAGGGTAAGGTGGGCATTGGTGGGTTACGAAAAATTAAGGGTTTCAGACTCTAATTTTCTCAATAATCTTATGGTGCAAGATGTGAATCAAGAAAGCAGATAAGCTGTTAAGCGTCTAAATTGTATACATAAAGTGGGCAAGATGCCCGCATTGCAATAACCTGGTTTGTCACTTTATACAATTTAGCTGCGTATTAACTTATACCAATTTAAAAAAAGAATGTAACACATGATTTATTTTTAGGGGCGGGGAAACCCCGCCCCTACAATTAGATTTGTCGCAAACATTTTTTGATTTGGTATTAGTTGATTGCTTACAGCGATTTTCAGGTAAATAGACCACACCGTAGGGGTTTAGCACTGCTAAACCCCTACATGAAGATGTAAACCCCTACATGAAGATGTAAACCCCTACATGAAGATGTAAACCCCTACATGAAGATGTAAACCCCTACATGAAGATGTGGTTCAAATAGATGAAAACTGCTGTAAATCAGTGTTATATAGCACTACGCAATCAGGTTATACCATTTCTTTATAAAGATGCGCCAAATTTAGTCTGCTCCCGGCAGGCTTTGTTTGTATAGTCCCACTCTTATAGAGTGAGGGAAATATAGCGCAGCCAACCTACTGGACTGACACGCCTAAAAATGTAGGTTGGGTTGAGCGTTAGGGAAACCCAACAAAGCTTTACTGGTGTTGGGTTTCATTCTATTGCTACGCAACGCTAACGCGAACAACCCAACCTACACCTATTGCACTATTTTAGCTGTGTCAATCTACTACAATCATTAATCCGTTCACAGTATCGCGTAGCTCTAACCTAGGAAGCTAACTGACAACTGACAACTAACAACTAACAACTAACAACTGTCAAATGACGTTAACCAAAGCGTTGAATGATTGCCTCAGCAAATTCAGAACACTTCAACGGTTCTACAGCTGGTTCCATCAGCCTTGCTAAATCATAGGTAACCTGACGGTTAGCGATCGCATCTGCTAAACCTTTCTTAATTAAGTCGGCAGCTTCTTGCCAACCCATATATTCCAGCATCATCACCCCAGATAAAATCACTGAACCAGGATTAATTCTGTCTAATCCGGCATGTTTGGGGGCAGTTCCGTGGGTTGCTTCAAATATTGCCGCCGAATCGCCAATATTTGCCCCTGGACCCATTCCTAATCCTCCCACAATGGCGGCCGCAGCATCAGATAAATAGTCCCCGTTCAAGTTCATGGTGGCAAGAATAGAATATTCATCTGGACGGGTTTGGATTTGTTGGAAAATACTATCGGCAATGCGATCGTTCACCATTATTTTATCTTTCCATTTGCCATTACCGTGGGATGACCAAATAGAGTTAAGAACTGTTTCCACTTCCTTGACAATTTCGGCTTTCTTCTCATCGGTCAAGGCATCAAAACCAGGATCTATCTTCCGGGCATTTTCATCTAGGGTAATATCAGGTTTGTTTTCCTTATTACTGAGAATCCAGGATTCTCTTTCAGTCACACACTCTTGGCGAAACTCAGTAGTTGCTAGTTCATAACCCCAGTCACGAAAGGCTCCTTCGGTGTATTTCATAATGTTACCTTTATGCACCAAAGTCACCATTTGCTTGTTTTTGGGTAGTAACAAAGCGTGTTTAATGGCACGTCTGACTAGGCGTTGGGAACCAGTTTTACTGATAGGCTTGATTCCAATGCCAGCATCGAGGGGAATTTGTTTTTTCCCATGTTCTGGGGTAGCGGGAATCAGTTCCTGGTTGAGAATATTAATCAAGCGATCGGCAATTTTGTCCCCTTGCTTCCACTCAATCCCCAAATAAATATCTTCTGTATTTTCTCGATAAACAATTACATCAAGCTTTTCCGGGCTTTTGTGGGGTGAAGGGGTACCTGCATAGTAACGGCAAGGGCGCACACAGGCATACAAATCAAATATTTGCCGCAAAGCAACATTTAAAGAACGAATACCACCACCCACAGGGGTAGTGAGTGGCCCTTTAATTGCCACACCATATTCTTTAATGGCAGCCAGGGTATCCTGGGGCAAATACTGATAAGTACCGTATAAATCGCAGGCTTCATCCCCTGCGTATACTTTAAACCAGCTAATTTTTCGCTTGCCTTTATAAGCTTTTTCTACAGCGGCATCTAGTACTTTTTGGGTGGCAGGCCAAATGTCTATACCCGTACCATCGCCGCGAATAAAGGGGATAATTGGATTATCTGGAACAATCGGCTCACCATTTTTGAAGGTAATTTTTGATCCGGTTGTTGGGGAAGAAAGTTTATCGTACATCAAACACTCCTGATGGTTCGCCGTAACTCAAATCGAGAAAATCTTGAAGTTTGGAACGTTAGCAGATTTGACCCCGTTTGCTGTTCACAAAGTTATGAGGCGCAGAGTTTCCCCTATACTTTGGATTGGTTTGTCTTGGTTCAGACTAAATTTATTTCCTGGTAACGGGGCGATACTTACCCCTAGGATTTTGATACGCACTGGTTTGTCTACTATTTTGAATATATAGCAAAATATGGTCACTTTCAATGATGCAAGGACTATATTGAATTAATCTAATTTGGTTACTCCTAGTTCATAAGTTATCAAGGCAAAACCCGTCAAATACTACTATAGCGAGGCAATCTTTGACGTTGGAAGGTTAGCAGATTTGACCCCGTTTGCTTTTCACAAAGTTATGAGGCGCAGAGTTTCCCCCATACTTTGATTGGTTCCATCCCCCGTAGGGAACACCGATAAAATCACTGGTTTGCCAAAAAAATTACACACGCCGCGCCCTGAACATGAATATTTACACTTCTTATTTTCCAATAGCTAGTGGGAATTTTTGCCGATTTCCTGTAAACTACTTCTGGCTGATAGTTCACTGTTTCTCCACTGAACGAATTTTACGAATAATGGCATGACAGACCCAATGACCGCATCAAGTGCTACTAGTGATGATATTGACTCCCTCCGTAACCAGTTAATAGCTGGGTCTGAAAAAGTCCAACAAAAGTTGATCCCACAGTTAGCTAATCTGGGTCATGGAGGGTTGGATGTATTAATGGAATTTTTGCTGCAACGCCGTGAAAATGCAGCAACTTGGGTTGATGGCAAAGTCTACCAAATTCTTTATAATTCTGACTTACCCAGCATTCAAGAATTTCTGCAAACCAATTTTCCTCATGGGGTTGTACCTCTAAAATCAGACTGTGGTATTGATTACAGCCCCTTAGAAAAATTACTGGTGGTGCAAGACTTTCAAGCAGCGGATCGCATGACTATACAAAAGATGTGCGAGCTGGCTGGGGAGGATGCTGTAAAACGTAAATGGTTGTATTTTACAGAAGTGGATAATTTTCCCGTCACTGATTTACAAACCATTGATAATCTCTGGGTAGTGCATTCTGAAGGTAAATTTGGTTTTTCCGTACAGCGGCAAATTTGGTTGGGTTTAGGTAAAACTTGGGAAAGTCTCTGGCCGAAAATTGGCTGGAAAAATGGCAATACCTGGACTCGCTATCCCCAAGAGTTTACCTGGGAAATTAGTGCCCCTAGAGGACATTTACCCCTGTCTAATCAGTTGCGGGGAGTCCGAGTATTTGCTTCTTTGATGTCTCACCCAGCTTGGCAATAAAGCAGGGGAGCAGGGGAAAAATCCAAAATCTAAAATCTACAATCTAAAATCCAAAATTAAATAATGGCAAGGGTTCTATTAGAAAACATCAAGCGCGTATTTAATAATGTGACAGCGATTGAGGATATTTCTCTGGAAATTCCTGATGGTGAGTTTTGGGTGTTGGTGGGACCTTCTGGGTGTGGTAAATCTACCATTTTACGAACCATTGCGGGTTTGGAAACTGCTAGTTCTGGCAAACTCTACATTGGGGACAAGCTGATGAATGATGTCCCAGCCAGACAAAGGGACGTGGCAATGGTCTTTCAAAATTATGCTTTATATCCCCACATGACGGTGAGACAAAATATTGCTTTTGGCTTACAAATGCGTCAGGTTGAGCGGCATATTATTCAAGAACGGGTGATGACAGTAGCCCAATCTCTGGGACTAGAAAAGCTGTTAGAGCGCAAACCCAAACAACTTTCTGGGGGACAACAGCAACGAGTCGCATTAGGAAGAGCCATTGCTCGCCAACCCCAAGTATTTTTATTAGATGAACCTTTATCTAATTTGGATGCCCAATTAAGAGATGATACCAGGGCAGAGTTAAAAGAGTTACATCAAAATATCGGGATTACAACTATTTATGTCACCCACGACCAAACGGAAGCCATGACTTTAGCTGATAAAATCGTGGTTCTCAGTGGTGGCAAAATTCAACAAATCGGCACACCCCAAATTATTTATACCCAACCAGCTAACCGCATGGTGGCAACTTTTATGGGCAATCCACCCATGAATATTTTGCCTGTCACCTATACGGGGGGAGGGCTGGATGTAGTTGGTAATCTGTTACCACTAACCATAGATATACAAGAGCAATTAAAGCTGGAACCTGGACAAACGATTGATTTGGGAATTCGTCCAGAACATATAACTATCAATAGTGGAGATAACTCCCCAGGATTGTTGGCCCAAGTGAAGGTAGTGGAACCTTTGGGGAGGGAAACATTAATTCGTGCTGGTTTACCCAACTCCGATGTGATTTTAAATGCCATATTCCCTGAGGGAGTGGCTAACGCCAACGCATCCCCAGATCAATATATTAGCCCAGGCGATCGCATTAACCTAGCAATTGACCTTGAGCAGTTGTTTGCCTTCAATCCTGTAACTGGAGAAAAGATATTTCCCAACTCATAATTATGAATTATGAATTACGAATTATAAACTTCCTTCTAAAGTGGCTGCTACAACTCGATGGTCTTGATCTTGTCGTAACTCCATTAAAGCAGCTTGTGCCTCTGGGCTGTCGAACTTTCTCAATGCTTTGGCTACCTTGGCACGAATATGCCAGACATCAGATACTGCTAGGGGAAACAACATTTCCAAAGCTGTCTCAGCTTGGGGGGTTTCTGATAATCGCCCTAAATTTGCGATCGCTGTTTGTTTAACTAGGGGGTCTTGCCCTTGGAGTCCAATTTGACACATTTTCAGCAGTGTCTCTGGGTTGATCATTTCTTCCATCACAGCAAAAATACTCTGCCTCACCAACCAATGGGATTCTTGCTCAAACAATTCCTCTAGATGAGGTAATGCCCTTTCCAGTCCATACTTAGACAGGGAATTAGCCGCTTCTGCCCGCACATTAGGGTCTTTTTCATTGGCAATTATATCTAACAATGCCTGAAATCCTTCTTCCGTTTGCTTATAGCCAAAACCCATAGCCACATAGGAACGAATCATAAACTCTTTGTCATGCATCCGTTGCTTGAGTAAGGGAACCACAACTTCAGGATTATGGTGGCGTAACTCCACAATCGCCTTCATCCGATTTTGAGCATCGGGACTATTGAGATAGGTTTCAATCTGCTGTAATTCCATGGTTGTATCTGGGAATTTTTACTACCTAAAATATAGTTTACATTTTTTTACAAATTTTCTCATTTTATGAAACTTCTGGTGATGGGGTTGATGTGGGTGATTGCCGATCATCTGGAACTTTGTACGATTAATTTATAGAACCCTTGCCAAGACAAATCCTCATCTTCCGGCTCCGGATAACGATTTTGGTACACCACTTTCATTTCATCAGACAATGTTTGCCACCATGCAAACCATCGACACTTATAATATTCTCCATAACTCTGCCGCCATCCACCCCAATGTCTCCATCGACCTGGGTAGGCTGCCCACAGTGGCACCATAAAACACGTAGGATTACTTGGATAATATTCAAATCGTTGGACAGAACTTAATTGGGTGTCAACTTCTGCAATCGCAGTACCATTTCCAGTTTCAATTTGGAACTCGTAGACAGAAACAGCAAAAGACCATCCAGAGCGAATTGTCCGCGTTGATGTTACGCGATGCCATGAAACTCCCCATTCTGCGGCATATTTCTTGGCAATATCGATAGCAAACGCTGACTTCATGAGCGTATTCCTGTTCAGAACTGTGGTAATTATAGGAATCCGGTTTGAATATTGAAAAAAATTAGGTATCTGTAGGGTGTGTTATGACGCTAGTCTTTAGCGAAGCCATGCCCGAAGGGCTATACGCACCGAAACCCTTATAGAATGGTGCGTTGCGCTTCGCGACAACACACCCTACGTATATTTCAAAAATCAATTAAGATTCCTATATTTATGTATTTACAGAAATAATACAATCAGTGAGAACCCTTGCTAACAGGGAACTGGGTAAATAAACTAACCATTGAAATTCAACAAAAAAATTGCATGATCAGCATTTTCAATTTTGTAGGTTAAATCTTCACGGAGAATATTTTGTAGATACAAAAGCAGCTGATATCGGTATGTTTAATTCAACATGGTGGCACTATTTATATTTTGTTTTACACAAAATATTTGACGAGTTAAACTTTATCTGAAATTTTGGGAATCATAATCGGTAAGAGAAAGCAAAAGCCAATTATAGGTTATGAAAATTATCAGCGAGCAAGGTATGGATTATGACTTCTAATTTTGAGC